>JBFKOE010000021.1:0-16746 GCA_041629015.1 Gammaproteobacteria bacterium | reverse complement strand
TCATCAACCTGCCCGCGGTGCCCGCGGGCGGCGGCGCCTTCGTGACGGTCAATCTCCGCCAAGCCTACCCCGCCGCACCGCTGGTCTTCGTGCTGCCCGCCAACGAGAACGCCGAGCCAGCCGCGGTACGCGTTCGCAACGTCACCGCGACCACCTTCGAACTCGCCCAGGTGGAGCCGGCGGGCGCAAGCAACGGTCAGCCCGCCGCCAGGGTGCATTACCTTGCCATCGAGCCCGGCAATCATCTCTTGCCCGACGGCACCCGTCTGAGCGCCGGCACCCTGAGCACGACTGCCGTGCAGCACGGCAGCGGGGTGGGTGGCGGCGAGAGCTGGGCGACGGTCAACTTCGGGACGGTGTTCGGCGCCGCTCCCGCGGTGATCGCCCAGATCCAGACCATGGTGAACGAGAGCGGCAGCCCGCCCGGGTCCGCCTCCATTCCCTGGCTCACGGTCGCGATGCAGAACGTCGGGACCGCCGGCGCACAGATGGCGCTGGAGCGCAGCGAGGTCGGCGACGGGGGCGGCGGCGCGGTCTCGAGCGCCGAGACCATTGCTTATCTCGCCATCGAGGCCGGGCGCGTCGGCAGCTTCACCGACGGCGGCGGTGCCACCATCACCTACGAGAGCATCCGCAGCGCCGACAACATCGTCGGCTGGGCAAACAGCTGCGTCGCGACCAGCTTCGCCGCCGCCTTCGCCGCCGCACCGTTGGTCCTGGCCAACAACAACACCCATGACGGAGGCGACGGTGGCTGGCTGCGTCGCTGCAGCCTCTCCAGCGCCGCGGTCGGCCTGGTGGTGGACGAGGACCAGCGCCGCGACGCCGAGCGCAGCCACACCACCGAGCGCGCCGGAATCATCGCCTTCTCGGCGCCGTTCGACGCCGATATCCCGCCACCCCCGGCAGTCGCCCCCGTCGGGGCGTTCCGCATGGAGGTCGGCAGCGTCGCGCTGCCCGCGGTGGCAGCAGGCAGCACCGCGTTCGCCACGGTGAGCTTTCAGCAGACCTACGCCGCGGCGCCGATCGTCTTCGTGCTCGAGGGCAACGAGAACCCGGAACCCGCCTCGGTGCGCATTCGCGGCGTGACCGCCAGCGGTTTCCAGGTCTCCCAGGTCGAGCCGGCGGGCGAGAATGGCGTGCAGCCCAACGGCGTCGTGCACTACCTGGCGGTGGAGTCCGGCGTGCACCAGTTGCCCGACGGCACGGTGCTGGAGGTGGGCACCCGCGACACCAGCGCGGTGCAGGCCCGCTTCGGCGCCACCGCCTGGGAGCCGATCGTCTTTGCCGCGCCGTTTGCGGCCGCACCCGCGGTGCTCGCCCAGGTGCAGAGCATGAACAACGAGGCCGGTGCGCCGCCAGGGGCACCGTCGAGCCCGTGGATCATGAGCGCGGTGAGCGGAGTGACGACCGGCTCGTTTCTGACCGCGCTGGAGCTGGCCGAGACGGGGACGGCGCCGCTGGCTACCAGCGAGACGGTTGGCTGGCTGGCGATCGAGGGCGGTCGGCAGGGGAGCTTCTTCGCCAGCACCGGCGTCAGTATCGCCTACGAGACCCTGATCGGGACCAACATCCAGGGCTGGCAGAACGGCTGCTTCACCACCGCCTTCGCCAACACCTACCCGACGCCGCCGCTGGCGGTGGCGAGCCAGAACTCGCGCAACGGCAACAACGGCGGCTGGCTCCGTCGCTGCAGCCTGACCAATACCGCGCTCGGCCTCACCGTGGACGAGGACCAGGCCAGCGACTCCGAGCGCAGCCACATCAGCGAGCTGGCCGGCATCCTGGTCTTCTCGCAGCCCTTCGCCGCGGATTTCGGCCTGGTCGGCTACTACGCCTTGGACGAGGCCGCGTGGAGCGGCGCGGCGGGTGAGGTGCTCGACGGCAGCGGCAACGCCCGCCACGGCAACGCCGTCGGCGCCGCCCAGACCACTCCCGACGGCCGCGTGTGCCGCGCCGGCGACACGCTCGTCGACGGAGACGCCGTCCAGACACCGGTCAACCCGGGCACGCTTATGGGTCCTTCCGGGTCGGTGAGCTTCTGGTTCCGGCCGACATGGACCGAGGACGGCTCGCCACCGGAGCGCAATCGCTCGCGCATGCTGTTCGACGCGTCGAGCGCCAGCCGTCACTTCATGCTCGCCAAGATTCGCACCGGTGGGGGAGGCATACCCGCCAGCGCCCGCGGTCTGGCCTTTCTGTTCGAGGACTCCAGCGGCGCCGCCTTCACGCTCAATACCACGGATCAGATCTTCACCGCGGCCACCTGGGTGCACCTCGCCGTGACCTGGGACTTCGCGGCCGACACCTTCGCGCTCTACGTCGACGGGGCGCTCAAGAATTCAGCGGCGCTGCCGGCCGCGGCAGACATGCCGACGTTGAGCGCCCTGCGTCTCGGTTACACCGGTGGCGGCGAGAACCCCTATGCCGCGGATACCTCCGCCGCGGGAACCTTCGACGAGCTGTATCTGCACGGCCGGGCGCTGAGCGCGGCGGAGATCACGGCGCTGATGAACGCCACCCACCCCTGTCCGGGCGCAGCGCTGGATCACTTCCGCATCGACATCGGTGCCGGCGCGGCCAGCACCTGCCTCGCCCAGCCCGTCACCATCACGGCCGAGGACGCGCTGAACGCCGTTCTGAGCGGCTACACCGGCAGCGTCACCATCACGACCTCCGCCAACCACGGCGACTGGTCGGTGAACAGTGCCGCGGGCCCGTTCGCCAACGGCGCGCCGGACGACGGCGCGGCCACCTACACCTTCGTCGCCGCGGATGGCGGGAGCATCGTGCTCGATCTCGCCAATACCCACGCCGACGACCTGACCATCACGGTGAGCGATGCGGTCGCCGGTGTCGCAACGACCTCGGCACCGCTGAGCTTCCGCGACAACGCCTTCGTCATCACCCCGACCGACCCGTTGGGGCCGGAGATCGTCAGCGGTCGCGACCATGCGCTGCGCGCCGAGCTCTGGCGGCGCGATGCCGGCACCGGCGACTGCGCCATCGCCACGGCTTACGACAGCGGTACGTTGCCGGGCGCGGGTCAGCTCAAGGCCTGGATCGTGCGCGATGCGATCGATCCCGGCGGTGCGGGGCCGACGTTCGGCGCCTCGCCGTCCATGCCGAACGCCGCGCCGGGCGCCAACAACGTCAGCCTGAGCTTCGCGGCGGGTGTCGCGGCCTTCGATCTGGCGACCACCGACGTCGGCAAGTACGCGCTCGGCCTGCGCGACGACACCAGCGGCTTCGCGGTCGACGTTGGCGGCAACCCACGCCCCATCGACGGCAGCTCCGCGACCTTCACCGTGCGCCCCTTCGGCATCGCGGTGGTCGGCGTGCAGGCCGGTGCCACGCCCAATCCGGGCGTGGACACGCCGGGCGCGCCCGGCGCCGGCATCTTCACCAGCGCCGGCTCGGACTTCCAGGCGACCGTGCGCGGAGCTCGCTGGCAGGCGGCCGACGACGGCGACAACGACGGCGTGCCCGATCCGGGCAGCGATCTCGGCGACAATCCGCTCACCGCGTCGTATGCCTGGCTCACGACGCTTGCTTCGGGCGCGCCGTTCGAGCCCGCGACCGGTGTGCTCGGTGCGCTGCGCCGCGCGGGCGCCACGCCAGTCACCGTGGCGCAGGGAGAGTTCGTGGCGGGCACCGGGGCCACCCCGCTCGATCTCGCCTACGAGGAGGTGGGCAGCTTCACCATGCAGGCGAGCGCGACGAATTATCTGAACTCCGCCGGCGTCAATATCGGCGGGGGCAGCGGCGTGATCGGGCGCTTCACGCCGCTCGATTTCTTTGCCGCCCCGAACGCGCCGCAGTTCCAGACTCAGTGCGCGGCGGGGACCTTCAGCTACATCGGCCAGATTTTCGACTACATCACCACACCCGCGCTCACGGTTACCGCGCGCAACGCCTTCGGCATCACCACGCAGAACTACACCGGTGTCTGGATGCGCATCACCGATACCAGCCTCGCCAACAAGCAGTACGCGGCCGGGTCCGGAACGCTGGACCTGTCCGGCGTGCCGCCCATGGCGAGCGATCCGGGGATCGTGGACAACGCCGACGGCACGGTGACCCTGAACTTCTCGCTCATCGGCGGGCTGGCCTTTCAGCGCGCCGCGCCCGAGCCGCCCTTCGATGCCGAGATAGCGCTCTCGATCGACGTCCTCGACCTCGACGCGGTGGCCTACGGCGCCAACCCGGCGGCCTTCGGCGCCACCACGCCGGGTAACGGCATCGGCTTCGACGCGGACAAGTCCATGCGCTGGGGCCGCGCGGTGCTTACCAACGCCTTCGGACCCGAGGTGCTGGCGCTCGATGTCCCGCTGGCGATCGAGTACTGGGACGACCCGGACGCCGACACCGTGTTCACCTTCAATACCCACACGGCCGATGCGTGCACCGGCTTCCTGCCGGGCGACTTCGCCCTGTCCAACTACGCGGGCAACCTCGATCCGGGCGAGACGGCGGTGACCGGTGTGGTGCTGGCGGCGGGTAGCGGGGCGGTGACCCTGTCGCCGCCGGCGGTGCCGGGCTCGCCCAATGACGGCAGCGTCGACCTCACCGGCACGGTGCCAGCCCACCTGCGTTTCGACTGGGACGGGGATACGCTGCACGACGACGACCCGGTTGGGCGCGCCACCTTCGGGATCTTCTCGGGGCCCGGCACGCGCATCTACCTGCGCGAGCTCTACTGAGCGTCGCGCGCTGCCCCGCTAGGCCGCCGGCGCGTCGTCCGCCGCGCCGTCCATGCCCAGCTCCTTGATCTTGCGCGTCAGGGTATTGCGGCCCCAGCCGAGCAGCTTCGCGGCGTCCTGACGCCGGCCCCCGGTGTGGCGCAGCGCCACCCGGATCAGGGCGCCCTCGAAGCGCGGTCCGGCCTCGCCGAGCAGGTTGCCGCGCCCGCGCAGCAGCTGTTGCTCGGCCCACTCCTCCAGCGCCTGCGACCAGTCACCCGGAGCGCCCGCGGCGGCGGGTTCCTCGCGCAGCTCGGGCGGCAGGTCCTCGATGTGGATCTCGCGCCCCGAGGCCATGACCGTCAGCCAGCGGCAGGTGTTCTCCAGCTGGCGGACGTTGCCCGGCCAGTCCAGCCGGCACAAATAGGCCTCGGTCATCGGCCGCGGCACCTTCGGCTCGACGCCGAGCTCGCGCGCCGCCTGGTCGAGAAAGTGGCGCAGCAGCAGCGGGATGTCCGCCCGGCGCTCGCGCAGCGCCGGGACGTGCACCCGGATCACGTTGAGGCGGTGGAACAGGTCCTCGCGGAAGCGGCCCTCGCGCACGCTGGCCTCGAGGTTCTGGTGGGTGGCCGCGATGATGCGCACGTCGACGCGCACCGCCGCGTGGCCGCCGACCCGGAAGAACTCGCCGTCGGCCAGCACTCGCAGCAGCCGGGTCTGGAGCTCCGGGGGCATGTCGCCGATCTCGTCCAGGAACAGGGTGCCGCCGTCGGCCTGCTCGAAGCGCCCGCGGCGCATGCCGGTGGCGCCGGTGAAGGCGCCCTTCTCGTGGCCGAAGAGCTCGGACTCGAGCAGGTCACGGGGGATCGCGGCCATGTTCAGCGCTATGAAGGGCTGCTCGGCACGCGGGCTGTGCCGGTGCAGGGCCTGGGCGACCAGCTCCTTGCCGGTGCCCGATTCGCCGTTGATCAGCACGGTGATGTTGGAGCGCGACAGCCGGCCGATGGCGCGAAACACCTCCTGCATCGCTGGCGCCTCGCCGATGATCTCGGTCGCCGGCGCGCGCTCGGTCCCCGTGTCGTCGGGCGCCGCGGTCTCGCGGCGGTGGTCGAGGGCACGGCGCACCAGCTCGACCGCCTCGTCCACGTCAAAGGGCTTGGGCAGGTACTCGAACGCGCCGCCCCGGTAGGCCGACACCGCGCTGTCGAGGTCGGAGTGCGCGGTGATGACGATCACCGGCAGATCGGGATGATCCTGGTGGATGCGCTGCAGCAGTTCCAGGCCGCTCACTCCCGGCATGCGCACGTCGGTGACGATGGCGTCCGGTTCGGAGCGGTGCAGCGCCTCCAGCGCCCGGTCGCCGCTGTCAAAGGCGGTCACTTCGATCTCGGCGTTGCGCAGGGCCTTCTCCATCACCCAGCGGATGGAGCGATCGTCGTCGATCACCCAGACATGCTCGGTCCTAGCCATTCGTATCCTCCAGGGGCAGGCGGACCGTGAACACGGTCTGCCCGGGTAGGCTGGTGCACTCGATGAGGCCACCGTGCTGATTGATCAACGACTGGGCGATGGGCAGCCCCAGGCCGCTGCCCTCGGGTCTGCCGGTCACCATGGGGAAGAAGATCTGCTCGAGCATGTGCGGCTCGATCCCGGGGCCGTCGTCGACGACGTCGATACGCGCCACCAGTCGATGGCGAACGGGCCCGATGGTGAACTGGCGCTCGATCCGGGTCTGCAAGCGGATGGTGCCGCCGTCCTCGAGCGCCTGCGCGGCGTTGCGCACGATGTTGAGCAGCGCCTGGATGAGCTGGTCGCGATCGGCCAGCAGGTCGGGAATGCTGGGGTCATAGTCGGTATCGATATGGATGCCGGCGGCCACCTCGGCCTGGACGAGCACCCGCACCCGCTCGAGCACCTCGTGCACATTGGTGGCCTGGCGCTGCAGGGTCCCGCGCGGCCCGAGCATGCGGGTGAGAAGTGCCTCGAGCCGGTCGGCCTCGCGGATGATGACCTGCGTGTACTCGGCCAGCTCCGCGGACTCGAACTCGCGCTCCAGCAGCTGGGCCGCGCCGCGCAGACCGCCCAGGGGGTTGCGGATCTCGTGCGCCAGGCCCCGCAGCAGGGTCCCGGTCGCCTGCTGCAGGGACAGCAGGTGCTCCTCGCGGGCGATCCGCAGGTGGCGATCCAGCGGCTGCAACTCGATCAGCAAGGTGCCGCGGCGCTCGTCGCTCAAGGGGCTGACGGTGCAGTCGGCAGTGAGCGAGCGGCCATCGTGCAGGCCCAGGGCCAGCTCGCGCTCGGTCAGCGAGCTACCCTCGCGCAGGCTGCCCGCCAGGGTGTCGGCGAATTCCGCGGGCGCGATCAGAAACTCCGTCAGCGGCCGGTTCAGTGCCTTGCGCCGGCTGACCGCGAGCAGCATCTCGGCGGCCGGATTCAGGTAGAGCACGCGCAGGTCGCCGTCGAGCAGCAGCACGGCGGTGGCGAGGTTTTCCACCGCGCTCAGGCAACGCTGCTGCTCTTCGATCGAGAGGGGGCTCATCGTGGGATCCGGATTGCAAGAACCAAACCAGCAGAGGTTCGCTCTCGCTCGAGCGACGCGCCGAGGCCCGGCAGCAGGGCCGGGAACGCGGTGCTCAGCGTTGCCCCAAACCAGCGGCGCCCGTGAAGCGACCGTAAGGGGCCGCGCCACGCACCATTATAGTGCAAGGCGCGGTGGGGTCAGGGATTGGTTCTGAAGCCCGGGGGGGGCGGCGGCGGGGATGGCGGTGGCGGAATCGCCGCCCGCTGCATGTGGATGGTGGTCGCCGCGGTGCTCGCCACCTCGTTGCCTTCGCCGTCGACCACCATAGCCTGCAGGGTGTGCGTACCGCGGTCCAGGTTGGAGATGGTGAAGGTGCTGGTGCGGACGGTCTCGGGCTGGCGCTCGCCGTCGATCACTAGCGCGATGGCGTGGCCCTCGCGCAGGTCGCCGGAGAGATCGAGCTGGATCGCGACCGCGCCGGTGTTGTCGCGAATGGTGGCGTCGTTGGCCGGCGAGATGATGCTGAAGGCCGGGTAGAACTCGGGGCGCGGGCCTTGCTCGCGGCCGCTCGGGCGCGAGGCTGCGCTCGGGCGCTGCCCGGGGTAGGTGGCGAGCGGGCCGGTCTTGATCTCCTCGGCCCCGGGCACCGGGCGGTCGGTGTAGTGAACCAGCCCTTCGGGGTCCACCCAGCGGTAGACCGCGGCGTTGGCCGCGCCGCTCGCCAGCAGGGCGGCCGCGATCAGTGTTCGGTAAGCCATGCCGTTGCTCACTCCGCGTCCCAGGTTTAGCCGCTAACTGCCTTAGGCGGCGGTGGAAACGGTTTCTAGAATAGTGAACCCGCAGGCCGCGCGCAACGCGACTGCGCCGTTGCTCCCGGTGACCGGGGGGCGAAAACGAAAAGCCCCCGCGGTGCGGGGGGCTTCTCGTCAGCCGTGGCGGGCGCTCAGAGGCTGTAGTAGAGATCGAACTCGATCGGATGGGTGGTCATGCGCAGCTGCGTGACCTCGTCGAGCTTGAGGCCGATGTAGCCGTCGATCATGTCGTCGGTGAACACGCCGCCGCGGGTAAGGAACTCGCGGTCGCGGTCCAGACACTCGAGCGCCTGATCGAGCGCGTGGCAGACGGTCGGAATGTCCTTGAGCTCCTCGGCCGGCAGATCGTAGAGATCCTTGTCCATGGGGTCGCCCGGATGGATCTTGTTCTGGATTCCGTCCAGACCCGCCATCATCATCGCCGCGAAGGACAGATAGGGGTTGCCGCAGGAGTCGGGGAAGCGCACCTCGATGCGGCGCGCCTTGGGGCTGGATACCCAGGGAATGCGCACCGAGGCCGAGCGGTTGCGCGCTGAGTAGGCCAGCAGCACCGGGGCCTCGAAGCCCGGCACCAGGCGCTTGTAGCTGTTGGTGCTGGCGTTGGTCAGCGCGTTCAGCGCGCGGGCGTGCTTGAAGATGCCGCCGATGTAGTAGAGCGCGGTCTCCGACAGGCCGCCGTACTGGTCGCCGGCGAAGATGTTCTCGCCGCCCTTGGCGATCGACTGGTGCACGTGCATGCCCGAACCGTTATCACCGACCAGCGGCTTGGGCATGAAGGTGGCGGTCTTGCCGTAGGCGTGGGCGACGTTCAGCACGACGTACTTGAGGATCTGGTTCCAGTCCGCGCGCTTGACCAGGGTGCTGAACTGGGTGCCAATCTCGCACTGGCCCGCGGTCGCGACCTCGTGGTGGTGCACCTCGACCTTCACGCCCATTTCCTCGAGCGCGAGGCACATGGCGTGGCGGATGTCGTTCAGCGAGTCGACCGGTGGCACCGGAAAGTAGCCGCCCTTCACCGACGGGCGGTGGCCGACGTTGCCACTTTCGTAGACCCGCTCGGAGTTCCACTCTGCTTCCTCGGAGTCGACCTTGTAGAAGGCGCCGCTCATGTCCACGCCCCAGCGAACATCGTCGAGGATGAAGAACTCCGGCTCGGGGCCGAAGTAGGCGGTGTCGCCGATCCCGGTCGATTTCAGGTAGGCCTCCGCACGCTTGCCCAGGGAGCGGGGATCGCGCTCGTAGCCCTGCATGGTGTTGGGCTCGAGGATGTCGCAGCGGAGGTTGAGCTGGGCCTCCTCGGAGAAGGGGTCGAGCACCGCGGTCGAGGAGTCCGGCATCAGCACCATGTCCGACTCCTGGATCCCCTTCCAGCCGGCGATCGAGGAGCCGTCGAACATCTTGCCGTCGGTGAACAGGTCCTCGTCGACCATGTCGGCGGGCACCGAGACATGCTGCTCCTTGCCTCGGGTGTCGGTAAAGCGCAGGTCCACGAACTTGACCTCGTGCTCCTTGATCATCTTCAGAACATCGGCTCCGGACATCGGTCTTCCTCCGCGTTTCACATCAGGTTCGTCTCGCCCAGCCGGGGATCGGCGGCGAGTCTCGGGAAATCGTGCCCCGTCCAAAAAGCAGGAAGCATGCCAGCGCACCGGCGAGGGCTCGGCGGCCGGCCGGTGGCGGCCGAAGCGCACGCCGGTGCCCGCAGATGGCCTTGCTCAGGCGGATTTTTCTGCCTGCCCGCTGCCTGCGACCCGCCCGGTCCGTCACGATTCGCGGCCAGCGCGCATCATTCTAGTGCGCCAGCCCATCAGCTGCACCAAATTGATGCGTCTACTGGTAGAGAATGGTCACCCTGCGGACGTCCTCGAGCGCCTCCGCGCGCCGGCGCAGCTCGGCGACCGCCGCCGCGTCCGCGCCCTCCGCCGCGCCCAGGGGAAGGCGGATGTCGACCTCGATCTTGCCGTCGAGGTAATGCAGGGTCACCTGCCGGATCCGGCTCGCCGCCTCCAGCCCCTCCCAGCGCCGCTGCAGCTCCTCGAGCAGCTTGTCGCGCAGCGGCAGGCCCGCGCAGGGCGCCTGCACCTCGTCGTCCTCGGGGTCGATGTGCACCATGACGTCGGTCACGTCCTCGAGCTCGCGCACCAGCTTGGCCCTGACCGTCTCGCTGATCTGGTGGCCCTCGGAGACACTCAGGCGAGGGTCGACCAAAATGTGGACGTCCACCAGGGCATCGGCGCCCATGCGGCGGCTGCGCAGCATGTGCATCGCGCGCACGCCGTGCACCGAGAGGATCACCTGGCGGATGCGCGTGACGTCCTCGGGATCCAGGCCGGTGTCGATGAGCTCGCGAATACCGCCCCAGCTCAGGTCCCAGGCTATCTTGGCGATCATCAGGGCGACGAAGATGGCGGCCACCGCGTCCAGGTAGGGCAGGCCCGCCATGGAACCGGCCACGCCGATGATGACCACCACCGAGGAGATGGCGTCGCTGCGGTGATGCCAGGCGTTGGCGCGCAGCAGCGCCGAGCGGATCCGCCGCGCCACCCGCAGCGTGTACCGGGTCAGTGCCTCCTTCGCCAGCACCGACAGGAGCGCCGCGACCAGCGCCAGCGGGCCCGGGTGCAGCAGGGTCTCGGGGCTGGTGAGCCGGCGCGCGGCATCGTAGACGATGCCCGCCGTCACCCCGAACAGCAGCATGCCCACCGCCACCGTGGCGACGGTCTCGATGCGCCCGTGGCCGTAGGGGTGCTGGGGGTCGGGCTCGCGGCTGCCGTGGCGCGTGGCGACCAGCACCACCGCGTCGCTGACCAGGTCCGAGAGCGAGTGGATGCCGTCGGCGACCAGTGCCTGGGACTGGCCGAGCGTGCCGATGACGATCTTGCCCACCGCGAGCACCAGGTTGACGACGGCGCCGACCAGGGTGACGCGCTGGGCCGCGCGCGCGCGCTCACGCTCGCCGAACTCGACCGCTCCGCCACCCTGCGCGGCCGCCTCGGTGCTCATTGCGCGCCGACTTCCACCACGATGCTGATGTGGGTCTCGCCGCGGTTGGTCTCGAGCACCCGGTGCCCGTGCACGCGGCACCAGGCCGGGATGTCGAGCAGCGCGCCCGGATCGGTGCACAGGACCTCGATGACCGTCCCGGGCGCAAGATCCTTGACCGCGTTCTGGGTACGGATCACCGGCAGCGGGCACAGCAGGCCGCGGGCATCCAGGGATTCGCGGCTCATACGTACCAGGTCTTGGGCACTTCGTCGCGACCGAGCGGAGCGACGCGCAGCAGGCGCGGCTCGCCCTCCAGCGGCGCGAGGCGCACCTCGACCTGCTCGGCGTCGCGCCCCTGGCTGAAACGCGCCGTGAGCCGCGCCGCCAGTTCCAGGTCCTCCTCGCTCGCGGCGCCGTCGACCAGGGTCAGCGGTCCCTTGTGGCTGACCGTCGTCAGGTGCGCGAAGCGGCGCCGGTATCCCTCGAGGAAGCGCGTCTCGCCCTCCTCGCGCGAGATGATGAGCTTCAGGTGCGGCCGTGGGCGCAGGTGGCGTCCGATCTTGAGCAGCAGGATGTCGTCGAGATCGTAGTCGCGCCGGCCGCGGCTTCGCCACAGGTCGCCGAGGCGGGCCGAGTAGCTGGCGTCGGTCAGGAAGCAGCAGCCGCCGGCGGGCTGGGAGTATTCCTCGATCCCCAGCTCGGCGGCCAGCGCCATCTGCGGCTTGCGCGAGCGGCCGTTGAAGTCGAACAGGCGCTCGCGCTGCACCCAGCCCTCGCGCTCGGCCAGCGTCGGCGGCAGCAGCTTGGCGCACAGCGGGCGCAGCAGCCGGTCCTCGGCTCCCGCCTCGCGCTCCACCACCGGCAGGGTGTCGCGGCGCTGCGACATCGGGCGCTGCCCGACGACCTCGCCGGTAACGACGAAGTCAAAGCCGTTTTCCTCGATCCACTCGATGGCCTTGCCGACCATGAACACCTTGCAGTCGAGGCAGGGATTGAGATTCGCGCCGTAGCCGTGGCGCGGGTTGAGCAGCACGCCCTTGTACTCTTCAGACACGTCGACGATGTGCAGCTTGATGCCCAGCTGCTCGGCGACCCACAGCGCGTTGTTGCGTTTGGGCTTGTCGCTGGGGCGCTTGCGGATGGCGTGGGTGTGACCCTCGACGCAGAAGCCGGTGTAGAAGTTGATGCCCTCGACGTGCACGCCCTGCTCCATCACCACCTTGGCGGCCAACATGGAGTCGAGACCGCCGGAGATCAGGGCGACCGCTTCCGCTTGTTTCTTCATCGGGCAGTGCGAGGGGGGCTGACGGGCAGGGGCGTAAGCATAGCAAGGGCCCTGTGTGCCCGCCACCGGGCCCCGATGCGTTCAGCTCGCCAGTCGTTGCAGCAGAATCAGCTGGGCGCTGCGCGCCTCCTGCTTGTCGGGCGTCACCGACGTGTAGCTGCCATCGGGCTGCAGCAGCCAGGCGTTGGCGTTGTCCTTCAGATACAGCTTGATCTCGCGCAGGATGCGCGCCACGATCCTGCGGTCCTCGACCGGCACGCACGACTCCACGCGGCGGAAGAAGTTGCGATTCATCCAGTCCGCGCTGGAGAGATAGAGTTGCGCCTCGCCGGCGTTCTCGAAGTAGAAGACCCGGCTGTGCTCAAGGAAGCGACCGACGATCGAGCGCACCCGGATGTTCTCCGACACGCCCTTAACGCCGGGCCGCAGGCAGCAAACGCCGCGCACCACCAGGTCGATCTTCACCCCGGCACAAGATGCCTCGTACATCGCGCGGATGACCTGCGGCTCGACCAGCGAGTTCATCTTGGCGACGATGCGCGCCGGTTTTCCGGCCCGTGCGTTCTCCGCCTCGCGCCGAATCGCGCCCAGCATCCCCTCGTGCATGGTGAACGGCGCCTGCAGCAGCTTCTCCAGGCGCGTCGCCTTGCCCAGGCCGGTGAGCTGCTGAAAGAGCCGGTGCACATCCTCTCCGATGACCGGGTCGCAACTAAGCAGCCCATAGTCGGTGTAAAGCCGCGCGGTTCCGGCGTGGTAGTTGCCGGTGCCGAGGTGCACGTAGCGCTTCAAGTGCTTGCCCTCGCGGCGCACCACCATCAGCAGCTTAGCGTGGGTCTTGTACCCGACTACCCCGTAGACGACGTGCGCCCCGGCTTCCTGCAGGCGGGTGGCGAGGGCGATGTTGGCCTCCTCGTCGAAACGCGCGCGCAGCTCGATGACGACCGTGACCTCTTTGCCGGCGCGCGCGGCCTTGACCAGCGCGTCGACCACCGCCGACTCAGCCTCGGTGCGGTAGAGCGTTTGCTTGATCGCGAGCACGCCCGGGTCCGCCGCGGCCTGGCGGACCAGGTCGATCACGGGCGCGAACCCCTCAAAGGGGTGATGCAGCAGCAGGTCGCCGCGTTGCAGCAACACGAACAGCCCGTCGGTATTGCGGGTCACGCGCTGCGGCAGCGCCGGGGTGAACGGCGGATACTTGAGGTCGGGGCGATCGACCATGTCGATGATCGCGGCGATGCGGTTGAGGTTGACCGGCCCGTCGACGCTGTAGAGCTGCTGCGCGTCGAGCTCGAAATGGCTGAGCAGGAAGTTGCGCATCTGTTTCGGGCAGTTGGCTGCCACCTCGAGGCGCACCGCGTCGCTGTAGCGGCGTGAGTGCAGCTCGCCGGCCAGCGCCTTCAGCAGGTCGTCGACCTCCTCCTCGTCGACGAACAGGTCGCTGTTGCGCGTCACCCGGAACTGGTAGCAGCCGGTCACCGTCATCCCCGGGAACAGGTCCTGGACGTGGGCGTGGATGATGGAGGAGAGGAAGGCGAAGTCGTTCGGCCCCCTGGCGCAGTCCTTGGGCATGCGGATCAGGCGCGGCAGGGAGCGCGGCGCCTGCACGATGGCCACGCTGTTCTCGCGGCCGAAGGCGTCCTTGCCCTCCAGCGAGACGATGAAGTTCAGGCTCTTGTTGAGGATGCGCGGGAACGGGTGGGCGGGGTCGAGGCCGATCGGCGTGAGCACCGGCAGCACCTCGCGGCTGAAATGCTTCTGCGCCCACGCCACCTGCTTCTTGTTCCAGGTGCCGCGGGCGAGGAAGCGGATGCCCTCTTGCTCGAGCGCGGGTATCAGCTCCTCGTTGAGCACCCGGTACTGCTCGGCGACCAGCTCGTGCGCGCGCTCGCTGATGCGCTGCAGCTGCTCGTGCGCGCTCAGCCCGTCGGGCCCGCTGGAGGCCGAGCCGAATTCCGCTTGCTGGAGCAGACCCGCGACCCGAATCTCGAAGAACTCGTCCATGTTCGAGTTCGAGATACAGAGGAAGCGCAGCCGCTCGAGTAGCGGCACCTCGCCGTTGCGCGCCTGCTGCAGCACGCGGTAATTGAACTCCAGCAAGCTGAGCTCGCGGTTGATGTAGAGCTCGGGAGCGTCCAGGTTGGCCGCGGGCGCGACCTCTTCCCTCACTGCCTGCTGCATGGCGCCCCTCCGGCGCTGCCGCCACCGGCTGCGGTGTTGGTCGCGATCAGGTTTCGTTCAGCCATTGCGCGGCCTGCTTGGCGTAGTAGGTAAGGATGCCGTCGGCGCCGGCGCGCTTGCAGCACAGCAGCGTCTCCAGCACCACGGCGCGCTCGTCCAGCCAGCCGTTGGCGCTCGCGGCCTTGAGCATGGCGTACTCGCCGCTGACGTGATAGACCAAGGTCGGCGCTCCGAACTGGTCCTTCACCCGGCGCACGATGTCGAGATAAGGCACGCCCGGCTTCACCATCACCATGTCCGCGCCCTCCTCCAAGTCTAGCGCGACCTCGCGCAGCGCCTCGTCGCCGTTGGCCGGATCCATCTGGTAGGTGTGCTTGTTGCCGCCGCCGAGGTTTGCGGCAGAGCCCACCGCATCGCGGAACGGCCCGTAGAAGCTCGAGGCGTACTTGGCCGAGTAGGCGAGAATGCGCGTGTTGTTGTAGCCCTCCTCCTCGAGCACGTCGCGGATCTCGCCGATCCGCCCGTCCATCATGTCGGAGGGCGCGACGATGTCGGCGCCCGCCTCGGCGTGCGAGAGCGCCTGGCGCACCAGCACCTCGACGGTCTCGTCGTTGAGCACGTAGCCGCTCTCGTCGATCAGCCCGTCCTGGCCGTGGGTGGTGAAGGGGTCGAGCGCGACGTCGCTGATAACCCCCAGGTCCGGGCAGGCGGATTTCACGGCGGCGATGGCGCGCTGCGCCAGTCCGTCGGGATTGTAGGCCTCGGCGGCATCCAGCGATTTCTGCTCGGGCGCGATGACCGGGAAGAGCGCGATGGCGGGGATTCCCAGGCCGGCGAGCGCGCATGCCTCCTCGACCAGCAGGTCGATGCTGAGGCGCTCGACGCCGGGCATCGACGCGACCGGCTCGCGCTCCCCGCTGCCGTCGCGCACGAACACGGGGTGGATCAGGTCATCGGTGCCGAGCCGGGCTTCGCGCATAAGCCGACGCGAGAACGCGTCGCGGCGCATGCGCCGCAGGCGCAACCCGGGGAAGAAGCCGCTGGAGGTGTCGATGGGGGTGCTCACGTCGGTGAACTCCTTGTGTCGTCGGCGCGCGTGCCCCTTGCTCTCGGGCGCCCCGGGCCGGGCCGGGGGAATGATATCAAGAATGCCGCGGCCATGCGGTCGGGCCTCAGGGCGCGACCAGCAGCAGCACCACCGGCAGGCTCACGGCCGAGAGCGCTGTCTGCAGCGTGATCATGGCGGCCATCATCTCGTGGTCGCCCCCCAGCTGCCGGGCCAGGATGTAGGCGCTGGTCGCGCCGGGCAGGGCCGCGAACAGCACCGCGACCGCCGTCGACAGCGGCGGCAGCCCGACCAGCGCGCAGGTCGACCACATCAGTGCCGGCATGGCGACGAGCTTCACCACGCAACTCGCGAGCACTGCCGCCCCGGAGGCGCGCAGCGCGCGTATATTCAGCCCCGCGCCCACGGCGAGCAGACCCAGCGGCAGCGCCGCACGCCCGAGGATGTCGAGCACGCCCGCCACCGGCCCCGGCAGACCCAGCCCGGCGAGATTGATCACCGCGCCGCTCACGCAGGCGAGCACCAGGGGGTTGCGGGCGATTCCCCACAGGGTCGGCAGCCAGCCGGTGCGGCGCCCGTGCGCGCCCCAGCGGGTGAGCACCGTAACGCAGAGCACGTTGATGAAGGGGATCAGGATGGCCGCCGTGATTGCCGCCAGCGTGAGTCCCGGCGCGCCCCACAGGGCGACCGCGACCGCGATGCCGAGATAGGTGTTGAAGCGGATGCCGCCCTGGAACAGCGAGGTGAAGCCGGGCGCCGACAGGCCCAGCCAGCGGCGCGCCACGAGCAGCAGCAGGCTCATCAGCAGCACAGCCCCGGTGAGCGCCAGCGCCAGCTGCGCCAACGGTTGACCGCCGAGCGGCGCGCGTGCCAGGTTCACCACCAGTAGCGCCGGGAACAGCACGAAGTAGGTGAGGCGCTCGGCCGGGCCCCAGAATCCTTCGCCCGGGAAGCCGGTGCGGCGTAGCAGGTGGCCGCCGACGATCAGCGCGAAGACCGGAACCAGGGCTTCGAGGATCGGGCTCAGCGCGCGGGCCCTAGCTCTGGCGCAGCACTCGCCCGCTGGCGAGATCGCGGATCGCGCTCGGCCGCGCCGCCCCGCCGGTCGGGCCGGCCAGGATCGCGTCGAGCCGCTCGCCGAAGTAGCGGCGCACGGCGAGCGCGCTGCGCGCCGGGCGGCGCGCGGCCGGGTTGGCGCTGGTCGAGACCAGCGCCCC
>JBFKOE010000020.1:0-16853 GCA_041629015.1 Gammaproteobacteria bacterium | reverse complement strand
TCGGCGAGGCCCTGGCCGCGCTCGGGCGCCTGGACCGCGTGGCCGGGGCGATCGGGCAGCGGCTCGCGCTGCGCGAGCTGCGCCGCGCGGCACGGGAAACGATATTCCAGCCGCGCGCCGCCGCTGCGCCGGTTCAGGTGCTCGGCGTGCTGGAGGCCTCGGGCCTGCGCTTCAGTCACCTGTGGCTGCTCGGATTTCACCACGAGTCCTGGCCGCCGGCCGCGCGGCCGAATCCCCTGCTGCCGCTCGCAGCCCAGCGCGCGGTGGGCGTGCCGCACAGCTCGCCCGCCCAGGAGCTGGAGTTCGCAACCCGCCTGAGCGGCCGCCTGCTGGGCGCGGCGCCCGAGGTGGTTCTCAGCTGGCCACGCACGGACGGGGAGCGCGAGCTGCAGCCGAGCCCGTTGCTCGCCGCCTCGGCGGGCGCCCGCCCGGCCGATCCGCGGCGCTCGGCGGTGGCAGACCTCGCTCAGGCCGGCATGGGCGGGACGCGGCTGGAACCGATCGTCGACGAGGCCGGGCCGCCGCTGCCGCCAGGCTCGAGCGCCCGCGGCGGAGCGGCGGTGCTGCGGGATCAGGCGGCTTGCCCGTTTCGCGCCTTCGCCATGCACCGCCTGCAGGCCCTGCCGCTGGGCGAGGTGGGCCCGGGTTTCGCGGCGGCCGAGCGCGGCTCCCTGGTCCACGACGTGCTGGAGGGCTTCTGGCGCGAGACCGAGGACTCCGCGGGGCTGGCGCGGCTCGACGCGGCGGGATTGGCGGGCCGGGTCCGGCACCACGCCGAGGCGGCGCTGCGGCGCCGGGCGCCGGGCCCGCGAGCCGGCGCGCCGCGGCGTTTCCTGGAACTCGAGCTCGAGCGCATCGGCACGTTGCTCTGCGCCTGGCTGGAGCTGGAGCGGGAGCGTCCGCCGTTCCGGGTTGTGGCCACCGAGCGCGAGCAGGCCGTTGAGCTGGTCGGTCTACACCTGCAGGCGCGCATCGACCGCATCGACGAACTGCGCGAGGGGGAACGGCTGGTCCTCGACTACAAGACCGGGCAGGCATCGAAGCGCGCCTGGCTGGAGCCGCGCCCCGACGAGCCGCAGCTGCCGCTCTACGCCCTCGGCCAGGCCGAGCCGCCCGCCGGGATCGCCTTTGCCGTGCTGCGTCCCGGCGAGCTGGGCTTCGCCGGGCTGGCGCGCAGCGAGGGGCTGGCGCCGGGCGTGACGGCCTGGTCGCCGCGGCCGGGGGTGGACGAACCCGCCGACTGGGACGCGCTGATGGGTGCCTGGCGCGAGCGGCTCGAGGCCCTGGCGGTGGAGTTCCTGGCCGGCGATGCGCGGGTGGCGCCGAAGGCCTACCCGCAGACCTGCCGCTACTGTCCGCTGCCGCTGCTGTGCCGCATCCACGACGGGCAACGGCCCGCCCAAGAGGAGGACTGAGGCGTGGCGGTGGGCAGACCCGCGGACCAGGCCGTGCGCGAGCGCGCGCTGGCGCCCGAGGAGTCGTTCATCGTCCAGGCGCCCGCCGGCTCGGGCAAGACCGGCCTGCTGACCCAGCGGCTGCTGCGGTTGCTGGCCCGCGCCGAGCACCCCGAGGAGGTGCTGGCGATCACCTTCACCCGCAAGGCGGCCGCCGAGATGCGCGCGCGGGTCCTGGCGGCGCTGCGCGACGCGGCGGACGGGGTCGCCGCCGAGGGTGCCTACCGGCGGACCACGGCCGAGCTGGCCGGGAAGGCACTTGCCCGCGACCGGGAGGCCGGCTGGGAGCTGCTCGGCAACCCGCGGCGGCTGCGGATCCAGACCATCGACGCCCTGTGCGCGGAGCTCACCCGAATGATGCCGGTGGCCAGCGGTTTTGGCACGCTTCCGGCGCTCACCGAGGACGTGCGCCCGCTCTACGAGGAGGCGGCGCTGCGGGCCCTGGCCGAGCTCGAGGCGGGGGACGACTGGTCCGCGCCGGTCGAGCACTTGCTCGGCTATCTGGACAACGACCTGCCCAAGGCGGTGGGGCTGCTCGCCGACATGCTGGCGAGCCGCGACCACTGGCTGCGTCACGTGGCCGATCGCAGCGACCCGCGCATTCAGCGCCCGGCCCTGGAACGGGCGCTGCGGCGGGTGATCGAGCGCGGACTCGAGGCCGCCGCGCGGTCGATCCCCGTGGAACTCGTGCCCGAGCTCTGCGCCCTGGCGGCGGGAGCCGCCGAGCGCCTGCAGGCGCTGGGCAGCGAGTCCGAACTGGTGCGCCTGCGCGGGCTGGAGTCCTTGCCGGGCACCGGGGTCGAGGAGCGTGGGCGCTGGGAGGCGCTCGTCGAGCTGCTGCTCACGCGCAACGGTGACTGGCGGCGCAGTGTCTCCGTGGCCATCGGTTTCGAGGCGCCGAGCGGAGCGCCCGATGCGACCGAGAAAGAGCGGCGCGCGGACGCCAAGCGGCGGTTTCTGGCGTTGCTGGGTCGGCTGCAGGAGGCCGAGGCGCCGGGGCGGGCGCTGGGCGCGCTGCGCGCGCTGCCCCCGGACGGGTACACCGACGCGCAATGGCAGCTGCTGGAGGCGCTGGCCCGGCTGCTGCCCCTGGCGGTGGCACAGCTCGACCTGGTGCTCGGCGAGCGCAGCTGCTGCGACTTCCCCGGGCTCGCCCAGGCCGCGGTGCGTGCCCTGGGGGAGCCGGAGGCGCCGTCGGACCTGGCCCTCGCGCTCGATTACCGCATCCGCCACATCCTGGTCGACGAGTTCCAGGACACCTCGCTGCGCCAGCTCCAGCTCCTCGAGCGGCTCACGGCCGGTTGGACGCCGGGCGACGGCCGCACCCTGTTCCTGGTGGGCGATCCCATGCAGTCGATCTATCGCTTTCGCGAGGCCGAGGTCGGGCTGTACCTGCGAGCGCGCGAGCGGGGTGTCGGCAGCGTGGCCCTCACGCCGCTGGCGCTGAGCGCCAACTTCCGCTCCCGGCCGGCGCTCGTGGAATGGGTGAACGCCACCTTCGCCTCCATCCTGCCCGGGCGCGACGACCTGGCCCGCGGCGCCGTCGCCTACGCCGCCGCCGAGGCCGAGTGCGAAGCCATCGCGGACAGCGGGGTCGAGCTGCATGCCTCGACGGGCGATGTCGCCGGCGAGGCCGAGCAGGTGGCCGGGCTGGTCTCCCGGGCCCGCGCCGCCGACACCGGCGGGGAGGTGGCGATCCTGGTCCGCAGCCGCGGCCACGCGGCGGATATCGCGGCCGCCCTGCGCCGCCGGGGGATCTCCTACCGAGCGGTGGAGCTCGAGGCGCTCGCCGCCCGACCCGAGGTGGGCGATCTGGTGGCGCTCACTCGGGCCCTGCTGCACCCGGCGGATGCGGTCGCCTGGCTGGCCGTGCTGCGGGCGCCGTGGTGCGGGCTCGAGCTGCACGACCTGTACGCGCTCATGGCACAGGCGCCGCGCGGGGCGCTGGTCTGGGAGCGCCTGCGCGACCCCGCCCTGCTCGCAGCGCTCAGTCCCGCCGGGCAGGCCGCCGTCGCGCGGGTGACGGCGGTGCTCGAGGCGGCCATCGGCGAGCGCGCCAGGATGCCGCTGCGGCGCTGGGTGGAGCGGGCCTGGTTGGGGCTGGGGGGGCCGGCCACCCTGTCGCAGCCGGTGGAGCTGGAGAATGCCCGGGCCTACCTCGACCTGCTCGAGGGCGCCGAGGCCGCCGGCGGTATCGCCTCGGTGCCCGACCTCGAGCGGCGGCTCGCCGATCTCTACGCGCGCAGCGACCGCGAGGCCGATCCCGGGGTGCAGATCATGACCATGCACAAGGCCAAGGGCCTGGAGTTCGACACCGTGATCCTGCCCGGGCTGGATCGCTCGACGCGCGGCGACCCGGAGAAGCTGTTGCTGTGGCTGGAGCTTCCGGACGAGGCGGGCGAGGAGCACCTGCTGCTGGCCCCGCTCAAGGGCCGGCAGCGGGAAGACGACGGCCTCTACGCGGCGATCCGCGAACTCGACCGGGAGCGGGACGGCTACGAGCGCGGCCGCCTGCTCTACGTCGCCGCCACGCGCGCCCGCGAGCGCCTGCACCTGGTCGCCCGCCTGGGGCTGGACGCGGACGGGCAGCCGAAGAAGCCGAGCCGCCGTAGCCTGCTGGCGGAGCTGTGGCCGGCGGTGGCCGGCGACTGCCTGGCCGCCCTGGAGCCGCAGGTGGATTCCGCTCCCGGGGCGTCGCAGGATGCGACGCCGGTTCGGCTGCGCCGCTTGCCCGCCGGGTGGCGTCTGCCCGCCCCGCCGCCCGCGGCACCTTGGGTCGGTCCGGCCTCGACGCTGCTCCCGGAGAGCGGCGCGGGCGTGGAGTTCGACTGGGCCGGCGAGTCCGCCCGCTGCGTCGGCGTCGTGGTTCACAGGCTGCTGCAGCACGTCGCCCGCGACGGGCCCGATGCCTGGACCGGCGAGCGGGTGGCGGCGCTGGCGCCGGCGGTGTCAGCGGCCCTGGGCGGGCTCGGGCTCGCCGAGCCGGAGCTGCCGCTCGCGGCACGCCAGGTGCTCGCGGCGCTGGAGGGCGCGCTCGCGGACCCGCGCGGACGCTGGATACTGGACAGCGGGCACGCGCAGGCGGCCAGCGAGCTCGAGCTCTGCGGCGTGCTCGACGGGCAGCGCGTGCGGGTGGCGATCGACCGGACCTTCGTCGACGCCGAGGGCGTGCGCTGGATCATCGACTACAAGACCGGCGGGCACGAGGGCGGGGAGCGCGAGCGGTTCCTGGATTCGGAGCAGGCCCGGTACCGCGAGCAGCTTGAGCGCTATGCTCGAGTGCTGGAGCGGGGCGGCGAGCGGCGCATTCGCCTCGGCCTGTACTTCCCCCTGCTCGGCGGCTGGCGCGAGTGGGGCTACGACGGCGACGGGGAGGGTTGAGAGAATGGCGGATATGCCCAGGGCCGAATCCGTGGGATGCGTGATCGGCATCGACCTCTCGGGCCCGGCCAACCCCGGCGACACCGAGGTGGCGGTGTTCGAGCGCGAGGCCGGTGGGCTGCTGCTGAGCGAGCGCCTGGACGGCGCCGGCGACCGCGAGATCTTTCGCCTGGTCGAGCGCCGCCTGGCCGTGGGCACGGTGGCGCTGGGCATCGATGCGCCGTTGTCCTACAACCCCGGCGGCGGGGACCGGGACTCCGACCGCGAGCTGCGCGAGCTCCTGGTGGCGCGCGGCCTGCCGCCCGGGAGCGTGATGAGCCCGACCATGACGCGCATGGCCTACCTGACGCTGCGCGGCATCGCCGTGGCCCGCGGGGTGCGCGAGTGCGGCCGCGAGCGGCTGTGCCTCGCCGAGGTCCACCCCGGGGCGGTCATGGCGCTGCGCGATGCACCGTCCGAGCTGGTGATCTCCTTCAAGCGCTCGCCGCCGGCGCGCCGCCAGCTCCTGGAGTGGCTTAGCGGGATGGGTCTCGTCGGCGTCGAGGCCGAGCCGGGGCCCAGCGATCACTTCGTCGCGGCCTGCGCCGCGGCGCTCGGGGCCTGGAACTGGCTGCAGGGCCGGGCGGCCTGGTGCGCCCGAGCCCAGCCGCCCCTGCACCCCTTCGATTTCGCCGCCTGAGCCGCGCGCAGCCGGCGGGATCGGCGTGCGGAGCTGCTATCCTGTCAGCGCTCCGCCGGACGCCGACCGATGCCCGTATCGCTAGCCGACAGCCTGGTCCTCGCCATCTCCTCGCGCGCGCTGTTCGATCTCGAGGACAGTCACCGCGTGTTCGCCGAGCAGGGCGTCGAGGCCTATTGCCGCTACCAGATCGAGCACGAGGACGACCCGCTGGCCCCGGGGGTGGCCTTCCCGATGGTGCGCAAGCTGCTGGCGCTGAACGAGCCCGACCGGGTGCGGGTCGAGATCATCCTGCTCTCGCGCAACAGCGCCGATACCGGCCTGCGGATCTTCAACTCCATCCGCCACCACGGCCTGGCGATCAGCCGCGCGGCCTTCAGCGGCGGGCAGTCGCCCTACCGCTACGTGGCCCCCCTGGGCGCCCAGCTGTTCCTCTCGGCCGACGCCGGCGACGTGCGGGCCGCGCTCGAGGCCGGCTACGCGGCGGCGACCATCCTGCCGTCGATGGCCGGGAGCAACGCCTCCGAGGAACTGCGCATTGCCTTTGACGGCGATGCCGTGCTGTTCTCGGACGAGGCCGAGCGCGTCTACAAGCACCGCGGGCTGGACGCCTTCCAGGCCTCCGAGCAGGATCAGGCACGCCAGCCGCTTCCCGGCGGCCCGTTTCGCGGCTTCCTCGCCGCCTTGCACCGCATCCAGCGCGAGTTCGGGCCTCGCGGCGCGCCGATCCGCACCGCGTTGGTCACGGCGCGCTCGGCGCCCGCCCACGAGCGGGTGATCCGCACGCTGCGCGCCTGGGAGATCCGCATCGACGAGGCGCTGTTCCTGGGTGGCATGGACAAGGGCCCGTTCCTCGAGGCCTTCGGCGCGGACATCTTCTTCGACGACCAGACCGGCCACTGCGAGTCGGCGGCCGGCCACGTGGCGACCGGCCACGTGCCCCACGGCGTTGCCAACGAGGGCGCCTGATCGCTCAGCGTGGTCGCGCGGCGATCCCGCGACTACCATCGACAGGACCGAAGGCGGCTCGCTTCCCGCCGAGCGCGGAGACCAGATCATGACCATTCCACGAGGGACGGACCTGAGCACCCTGCCGGAGGACCGGCCCGTGGACGTGCGCGGCCTGGTGCAGGCGCTGCGCCGGGTGCTGCCCGAGGACGGCGTGCTCTTTGAGCCCGAGGCGCTGCGGCCCTACGAGTGCGACGGCCTCTCCGCCTATCGCCAGCTGCCGCTGATCGTGGTCTTGCCGGAGACCGCCGAGCAGGTCAGGGACATCCTCACGCGGTGCCGCGAGCGCGGCGTCCCGGTGGTAGCGCGCGGGGCCGGCACCGGGCTGTCGGGCGGGGCCTTGCCGCACCCGCGGGGCGTGCTGCTCAGCATCGCGCGCATGAACCGGATCCTGGACATCGACCCGGTGGGACGCACGGCACGGGTGCAGCCGGGCGTGCGCAACCTGGCCGTCTCCGAGGCGGCGGCCCCCCACGGGCTGTACTACGCGCCCGATCCGTCCTCGCAGATCGCCTGCACGGTGGGTGGCAACGTCGCCGAGAACTCGGGCGGCGTGCACTGCCTGAAGTACGGCCTCACCGTGCACAACGTGCTGGCGCTGCGCATGCTCACCATGGCCGGCGAGGAGGTGAGCATCGGCAGCGAGGCACTCGATGCGCCGGGCTACGACCTGCTGGCCCTGATGACCGGCTCCGAGGGCATGCTGGGCGTGATCACCGAGATCACCCTGAAGCTGCTGCCCAAGCCCGCCTGCGCCCGGGTGGTGCTGGCGGCCTTTGACGACGTGCGCGACGCCGCCGAGGGCGTGAGCCGCATCATCGGCGAGGGGATCATTCCCGGCGGCCTGGAGATGATGGACCATCTGGCCATCGGGGCGGCGGAGGACTTCGTGCAGGCCGGCTACCCGAAGTCCGCGCAGGCAATGCTGCTCTGCGAGCTCGACGGGACCGAGGAGGAGGTGCAGGACCAGATCGGCCAGGTGCGCGACATCCTGGCCGGCTGCAAGGCGACCGAGGTGCGCGTGGCGCGCGACGAGGCCGAGCGCCTGCGGTTCTGGTCCGGCCGCAAGAACGCCTTTCCGGCGGTCGGGCGGCTGGCGCCCGACTACTACTGCATGGACGGCACCATCCCGCGCCGGCACCTCGGCGAGGTGCTGCACGGCATCGCGGAGCTCTCGCGCGAGTACGGGCTCGCGGTGGCCAACGTGTTCCACGCCGGGGACGGCAACCTGCATCCGCTGATCCTCTACGACGCCAACCAGCCCGGCGAGCTGGAGCGGACCGAGGAGCTCGGGGCGCGCATCCTCGAGCTCTGCGTCGAGGTCGGCGGAACCATCACCGGCGAGCACGGCGTCGGCGTCGAGAAGATCAACCAGATGTGCGTGCAGTTCGGCGAGGCGGAGCTCGAGCAGTTCCACGCGGTCAAGCGCGCCCTGGACCCGGACGGGCTGCTCAACCCGGGCAAGGCCGTCCCGACCCTGGCGCGCTGCGCGGAATACAGCCGCATGCACGTGCACGGAGGCGAGCTGCCCTTTCCCGATCTGGAGCGTTTCTGACCGTGGCCGGGCCTGAAGACCGCAGCGCCGAACTGCGCGAGGCTGTGCGCGAGGCGGCGGCCGCGGGCCGGGCGCTGGAGCTGCGCGGCGGCGGCACCAAGGCCTTCCTGGGGCGCTCCCCGCGGGGCGAGGTGCTCGCGCTGGCCGATCATCGCGGGGTGGTCAACCACCAGCCCACCGAGCTGGTGGTGACCGCGCGGGCGGGCACCAGCCTGGCGGAGCTGGAGGAGACGCTGGGCGAGGCCGGCCAGATGCTCGCCTTTGAGCCGCCCCGCTTCGGCGAGGGGGCGACGCTCGGGGGCTGCGTCGCCGCGGGCATCTCCGGGCCGCGCCGCGCCTACGCGGGTGCGGTGCGCGATTTCGTGCTCGGCACCCGCGTCCTCAACGGCCGCGGCGAGATCCTGCGCTTCGGCGGCGAGGTGATGAAGAACGTCGCCGGCTACGACTGCTCGCGGCTCATGGTCGGGGCGATGGGCACCCTGGGCGTGCTGCTCGAGGTCTCGGTCAAGGTCCTGCCCAAGCCGCCGCTCGAGCAGACGCGGGTGCTCGAGCTCGACGCGGCGGCCGCGCTGGAACTCATGAACCGCCTGGCCGGCCAGCCGCTGCCGGTCTCGGCGACGGCGCATCACGGGGGCCGCCTGATGGTGCGCCTGTCGGGAACGGCGAACGGCGTCGCGGCGGGCGCGGCGCGCATCGGCGGCGAGCCGCTCGCCGACGATGCGGCCTGGTGGCGCGGCGTGCGCGAGCAGGAACACGCCTTCTTCACGACCCCCGGAGCGCTGTGGCGGCTGGCCATGCCGCAGCATGCCCCCCAGCCGGAGCTGGCGGGGGAGTGGTTCCTGGAATGGGGCGGGGCGCAGCGCTGGCTGCGCACCACCGAGCCCGCCGAGCGGGTGCGCGGCGCGGCCGCCGCGGGCGGCGGGCACGCTGCCGTGTTCCGGGGCGGCGAGCGCGAGGGAGCGGTCTTTCCCCCCCTTTCGCCGGGTCTGCTGAAGATGCACCGCGCCCTCAAGCGCGCCTTCGACCCCGCCGGCCTGTTTAACCCCGGCCGCCTCTACCAGGAGCTCTAGGTCGCCTCGTGGAGACCCGGCTCGCCGCCCCGTTCCGCGACCAGGCGCTCGGCCAGGAGGCCGACCGGGTCCTGCGCAGCTGCGTGCATTGCGGCTTCTGCCTGGCGACCTGCCCCACCTACCAGCTGCTCGGCAGCGAGCTCGACAGCCCGCGCGGGCGCATCTATCTCATCAAGCAGGTGCTCGAGGGCCAGGACGCCGGAGCGCGGACGCAGCTGCACCTGGATCGCTGCCTCACCTGCCGCTCGTGCGAGACGACCTGCCCTTCAGGTGTTCGGTACGGGCGGCTGCTCGACATCGGGCGCGCGGTCCTGGAGGCGCGCGTCCCGCGCACACCGTGGGCGAGGTTGCGGCGCTGGGCGTTGAACTTCGTGCTGCCGCACCGGCGCCGCTTCGCGCTTGCGCTGGCGCTGGGGAGAGCGGTGCGCCCGCTGCTGCCCGCGCGCCTGGCGCGGGCGGTCCCGGCCGCGGTGAGCGGCCCTGCCTGGCCGGCGTACGGTGAGGAGCCGCGGGCGGGCGAGCGCACCATGCTGGTGCTGGAGGGCTGCGTGCAGGCGGAGCTCGCGCCCTCGATCAATGCTTCACTGGCCCGGGTGCTGGAGCGGCTGGGCGTACGGCTGCTGCCCGCACCGGGGGCTGGCTGCTGCGGGGCCATCGGCTTCCATCTCAACCGGGTGGAGGAAGCGCAGGCACTGGCGCGACGCAACATCGATGCCTGGTGGCCGCGGATCGAGGGCGGCGCCGAGGCCATCGTGGTCAGCGCGAGCGGCTGCGGCATGCAGGTGCGCGACTACGGCCACCTGTTGCGCGACGACCCCGACTACGCCGAGCGGGCCGCGCGCGTCGCCGCGCTGGTCAAGGACCCGGTGGAAATCCTGGAGAACGAGGATCTGGCTGCGCTGGCGGGGCCGGAACGGCCGGGTCCAATCGCCTTCCACCCGCCCTGCACCCTGCAGCACGGGCTGCGCCTGGCCGGGCGGGTGGAGGCCGTGCTCGCCGGCGCCGGATTCACGCTCACGGAGATCGAGGACCGGCACCTGTGCTGCGGTTCGGCTGGCACGTACTCGATCCTGCAGCCCGCGCTTGCCGAGCAGCTCGGGGCGCGCAAGATCACGGCGCTGGAGCGCGGCGATCCGGCCTGCATCGCCACCGCCAACATCGGCTGCCAGGCGCACCTGCAGGCCCGTGCCGGGCGGCGGGTGGTCCACTGGGTCGAGCTGCTCGATCCCGAGAACCCCGTACACAAAGCCCTTCGGAGAAGGTAGCATGCGTGGCTTGGCCGGCGCCGGCCGCTTCGCGACCGGCACGGCACTGCAGCCCCGGACCCGTCTCGAGAAACGAAAAGAGGTTTACCCGTCATGAAGGACCGTATCGCCATCAGCGGCCTGCAGGTCGCCAAGCCCCTCTACGACCTGGTGCTGGAAGTGGCGCCGCAAGTGGGTGTCGATCCCGATGGGCTTTGGCAGTCGCTGTCCGAGATCGTCACCGACCTCGGGCCGCGCAACCGCGAGCTGCTCGCGACCCGCGACGAGCTGCAGGCGCGAATCGACGCCTGGCATTTGGAGCGCAAGGGCCGGCCGCACGACCCGGAGGCCTACAAGCAGTTCCTGGCCGAGATCGGCTACCTGGTCGAGGAGGCGCGAAACTTCCAGATCAACACCGAGGGTGTGGACCCCGAGATCTCGACCATTGCGGGGCCGCAGCTGGTGGTGCCGGTGAGCAACGCCCGCTACGCGCTGAACGCCGCCAACGCGCGCTGGGGCAGCCTTTTCGATGCGCTCTACGGCACGGATGTCATTGGCGAGGAAGACGGCGCCGAGAAGGGCAGCGGCTACAATCCGGCGCGCGGCGCCAAGGTCATCGCGTATGCCGAAAAGTTTCTCGACTCCGCGGTGCCGCTGAAGGGCGCGAAGTACTCGGCCGTACACGGCTACGCGGTCGAGGACGGCGCGCTGGTCGCGCTGCTCAAGGACGACGCCAAGGTCGGGCTCGCCGAGCCCGAGCAGTTCGTCGGCTACCGCGGCGGCGACTCCGGGCTGAGCACCATCCTGCTCGCCAACAACGGGCTGCACATCGAAATTCGCATCGACCGCGACCACCCGATCGGCAAGGAGCACCGCGCCGGCGTCAAAGACGTGTGGCTGGAGTCGGCGGTTACCACCATCCAGGACTGCGAGGACTCGGTCTCCGCCGTCGATACCGAGGACAAGGTCGCGCTCTACCGCAACTGGCTCGGCCTGATGCGCGGCGACCTGGAGGCGAGCTTCGCCAAGGGCGGGCAGACGGTCAACCGCACCTTGAACCCGGATCGCGTCTACACCGCGCCCGACGGTGGCGAGGTCACGCTGCCGGGGCGCAGCCTGATGCTGGTGCGCAACGTCGGCCACCACATGTTCAACGACGCCGTGTTGATCGAGGACGGCGGCGAGATCTTCGAGGGCATGCTGGATGCGATGATCACCGTGCTGATCGCGATGATCGACCTCAAGGGCGTGGGCAGCGTGCGCAACAGCCGCGCTGAGAGCGTCTACATCGTCAAGCCGAAGATGCACGGTCCGGACGAGGTCGCGTTCTGCGTCGAGCTGTTCGGGCGGGTGGAGAACGCGCTGGGCCTGAAGCGCAACACCATCAAGCTCGGCATCATGGACGAGGAGCGGCGCACCACCGTCAACCTGAAGGAGTGCATCCGCGCCGCCCGCGAGCGGGTGATCTTCATCAACACCGGGTTCCTCGATCGCACCGGCGACGAGATCCACACCTCGATGCAGGCCGGCCCCATGCTGCGCAAGGCTGACCTCAAGAAGGCGCCGTGGTTGCTCGCCTACGAGGACTGGAACGTGGACGTGGGCCTAGCCTGCGGGCTGTCTGGCCGCGCCCAGATCGGCAAGGGCATGTGGGCCATGCCCGACGAGATGAAGGCCATGGTCGATAACAAGATGGGACACCCCATGGCCGGCGCCAACACCGCCTGGGTGCCCTCGCCGACGGCGGCGACGCTGCACGCGATGCACTATCACAGCGTCAACGTGGCAGCGCGGCAGAAGAAGCTCGCCGAGCGCAGCCCGGCGAGCCTCGACACCATTCTCACCATCCCGGTGGTGGCCGAGCCGGAGTGGACGGACCAGGAGATCCAGCAGGAGCTGGATAACAATGCCCAGGGCATCCTCGGTTACGTGGTGCGCTGGGTCGACCAGGGCGTGGGCTGCTCCAAGGTGCCGGACATCGAGGACGTCGGCCTGATGGAGGACCGCGCGACGCTGCGCATCTCCAGCCAGCACATCGCCAACTGGCTGCACCATCGAATCGTGACCCGGGAGCAGGTGATCGCCACCCTGCAACGCATGGCGGCGGTGGTCGACCGGCAGAACGCCGCCGACCTCAACTACACCAAGATGGCGCCCGAGTTCGACGGCCCCGCGTTTCGCGCCGCCCAGGAACTGATCCTGAAGGGCGTGGAGGAGCCGAACGGTTACACGGAGCCGACGCTGCGTCGGTGGCGGCGCGAGGTCAAGGCGCCGCGGCACCGCTGACCGCGGAGCCCGGGCCGGCGACGCCGTCGCCGCGGCACCGGGCCCGGGCCTCGGCGCTGGGCGGGACGGCCGGCGGCAGGCTGCGGGCAGCGGCGGCGAACATCCAGCCGAGCACGCGGTCGTTGGCGGCGAAGGCGTTGGTCGCCAGGGCCGTCCAGCGTACCGCCCGGCGCGAGATCTTCACCTCCGAGCCCCGCCGGTAGCCGGGATTGAGCGCCACCCGGCGCAGGGTCAGCACGGCCATGCCCAGCGCCCACAGGCAGAAACGGCGAATACCGGTCTCGGCGGGCGGAATAAGGCGCACGTAACGCAGGCCGTCCAGCGCGTGCCCGCGAGCGTGAGCAACCAGCTCCAGCATGGCGGTTTCGAAGCCAATTGGACGATTTTCGGCGCTGATCGATTCCAGATCAACGCCGTTCGAGACAAAGATATCGCGCGGCAGCCAGCAGGCACCGCGTCGGCGATCCTCCCAGACATCCTTCAGGATGTTGGTCATCTGCAGGGCCGCGCCGAAGGAGACCGCGAGGTCCATCATCGGCTCGCGCCGTGCCGCCATGGCGGGGGAGTAGTCGCAGAAGAGCTCGGTGAGCATCTCGCCGACCACCCCCGCGACCACGTAGCAGTAGCGCTCCAGGGCAGCCAGGTCGGCCACCCCCTGGCGCGAGTCCGCCGGCCGCTGGTGCTCGGCCATCCCCCGGGCCATGATGCGCACGCAGCGCCCCAGCGCCGCCTGCTGGGCGGGCGCCAGGTGCCGGGTGATGCCGAGCACGCGCTCGGTGTCACGCACCAGCTCGTGCTCGGCGGGCAGCGTGGAGTCGGTGAGCAGCGGGTGCAGTTCGCGCGCGAATTCCGCTGCCCCCGGGCCGCCGCCCGCCAGCGCGGCGAAGCGCTCGGCGAAGCCTTGCTTCTGCTCGGGGCTAAGCCCGGCGTCGTCCTCGATGGTGTCGGTGATGCGGCACAGCAGGTAACCGTTGCCGACCACCGCGCGCAAGGGCGGCGGGAGCTGCGGGATGGTGAGCGCGAAGGTCCTCGACACGCCCTGCAGCAGCCGGGCCTGAAAGGCCAGGTCGTCTGCGTCCAGCTCGGGTGCTGCGGCAAAGGGGGGCATGGCGGAGGCTCGCGGGAAGGCGTCCCATGCTACACCATCGGGACCGCGCCCTCGACGGCTTATCCGGCCCCCGCCGTCCGTTCCGTGGTAGTCTAACCGCCCCTGCGGGATAGCCCCGTTGTTCGCCGCGACCGCCACTCCCCGATGGCCGATACCGACGACTATCCACTGCTCAGCCTGATCGATTCGCCAGCCGACCTGCGTGCCCTGCCGCTCGAGCGCCTGCCGGCGCTCGCCGACGAACTGCGGGGTTTTCTGATCGACTCGGTGACCAGCAGCGGCGGGCACTTCGCCGCCGGCCTGGGGGCCGTGGAGCTGGCGATCGCCCTGCATTATGTGTTCGATACGCCCGAGGACCGCCTGGTCTGGGACGTGGGCCACCAGGCCTATCCGCACAAGGTGCTGACCGGCCGGCGCGAGTCGCTGGCGCGCATTCGGCACCACGGCGGACTGGCCGGTTTCCCGAGCCGCGCCGAGAGCGAATACGATGCCTTTGGCGTCGGGCACTCGAGCACCTCGATCAGCGCCGCCCTGGGCATGGCGCAGGCGGCGGCGCGCAAGGGAGAGGCGCGCAAGTGCGTGGCGGTGATCGGCGACGGCGGGCTGACGGGTGGCATGGCCTACGAGGCGCTCAACCACGGCGGCGACCTGGGCAGCGACCTGCTCGTCGTGCTCAACGACAACGAGATGTCGATCTCGCCCAACGTCGGTGCGCTCTCGCAGTACCTCTCGCGCCTGCTGGCGAGCTCGTTCTACGCCACCGTGCGCGACGGCAGCGAGAAGGTGCTGCGGCACATGCCGCCGGTGTGGCAGCTGGCGCGGCGCGCCAAGCGGCAGGTCAAGGGCATGCTGGTGCCCGGCACCTTCTTCGAGGAGCTCGGCTTCGAGTACTTCGGCCCGGTGGACGGCCATCACCTGCCCAGCCTGGTTGCCAGCCTGCGTGGTCTGAAGCGCATGCACAGGCCGCGGCTGCTGCACGTGGTCACGCGCAAGGGCAAGGGTCACGAGGCCGCCGAGCGCGACCCGGTGAAGTACCACGCGGTCAGCGCGGCGAAGAGCGGGGCGGGGGTCGCCGGCCCGACCTACACCCAGGTGTTCGGGCGCTGGCTCTGCGAGATGGCCGAGCGCGACCAGCGGCTGATGGCGATCACTCCGGCGATGCGCGAGGGCTCCGGCCTGGTCGAGTTTCACCAGCGCTTCCCCGAGCGCTATTTCGACGTGGCGATCGCCGAACAGCACGCCCTCACCTTTGCCGCGGGGCTCGCCTGCGAGGGGCTGAAGCCGGTGGTGGCGATCTACTCCACCTTCCTGCAGCGGGCCTACGACCAGCTCATCCACGACGTCGCCATTCAGGATCTACCGGTGCTGCTCGCGATCGACCGTGGCGGGCTGGTGGGGCCGGACGGGGCGACTCACGCCGGCAGCTTCGATCTCAGCTATCTGCGCGCAGTGCCCAATATCGTGGTGATGGCTCCGGCGGACGAGGACGAGTGCCGACAGATGCTCTACACGGGGTTCCTGCACCCGGGCTGCGCCGCGGTGCGTTATCCGCGCGGACACGGCCCCGGCGTCGCGCCGAAGGCCGAGCTCCAGGCCTTGCCGGTGGGCAAGGCAGAGGTCCTGCGCCGCGGCCGGCGGGTCGCGCTGCTCGCCTTCGGCGCGCTGGTAGCCGCGGCCCGGGAGGCCGGCGAGCGGCTGGATGCCACCGTCGTCAACATGCGCTTCGTGAAGCCGCTGGACGTCGAGCTCATCCGCTCCACGGCGCTCGCGCACGAGCTGCTGGTGACCGTCGAGGACAACGCGGTCCGCGGCGGCGCCGGCAGCGCGGTCGGAGAAGCCCTGGCCGCGGAGGGAATCGCGGTGCCGCTGCTGCATCTCGGGTTGCCGGACCGATTCGTGGAACACGGCGGGCGTGAGGAGTTACTCGCGGCGCTGGGGCTGGACGCCGAGGGCATCGCCGAGGCGGTCGCCGGCGTGCTGGATGGCGGCGAGCGTTCGGATTCGGCGCTGAGCGCCTGAGGGGCTCAGCGAGCCGCGCGGGGTCCTTCTACTGACGCAGCAGGCGGCTGTCGCTGCGGAACTGGGCGCGCAGGAACTCCATCTGGTCTGCCAGGATGCGCCGGTTGGAAAGCACCAGGTATTCCGCGTAGTTCGGCACGAACGGGACCGCCAGCAGCGGCATGTGTGCCTCGTCCGCGGTGCGCCCGCCCTTGCGCGTGTTGCAGGCCCGGCACGCGGTGACGACGTTGCACCAGGTGTCGCCGCCACCGCGCGAGATCGGGGTCAGGTGATCGCGGGTCAGCAGGGCGGAGTCGAACTGCCCGCCGCAGTACATGCAGATGTTGCCGTCGCGCAGGAACAGGGCGCGGTTGGTCAGCGGCGGCGTCTTGAAGGCCCGGCCCTTGCGGTGGGTATAACCCTTGATGGCGACGATGGAGTTGACGGTCACCGTCGAGCGCTGACCGCTGACGCGGTTGACGCCGCCGTGGAACTGGAATTGGTGCTCGCCCAGCGTCCAGGCGATCTTGTCCAGGGCGTAGAGCACCGTGGCTTCCTGCCACGACATCCAGCGGACCGGCTGGCCGGTGCTGTCCAGCCGCAGGATTTTCGGGTTTGGCGGACTCACCTCGAATACCTCGAACAACCGTCTCGTTGCAGCACGCGCGCCATCATTACCACAGCCGATTGAAAAACAAAACCACCTGCGGAGCCGACGCGCCGCCCGCCGTGCCGGCACACTGCCAGTCCCGGCCGGGGGCTACACTATGAGCAGCCAGGCGGCCCGCGCGCGCGAGGCGCACCGGCGATGAGCTGGCGTCACTTCACGCACCGCGCCGATATCGGCATCGAGGGTTCGGGGGCGAGCCTTGAGGAGGCCTTCGCCGAGGCCGCGGTGGCGCTGTGCGCGGTGGTCACCGAGCCGGAGAGGGTGCGGGCGCGCGAGCGCGTCGAGCTGCGCTGCGCGGGCGAGGACCCGGAGCTGCTGTTCGTGGACTGGCTGAACGCGGTCATCGCCGCGATGGCGACGCGGGGCATGCTCTTCGGCCGCTGCAGCGTGCGCATCTCGG
>JBFKOE010000019.1:0-17045 GCA_041629015.1 Gammaproteobacteria bacterium | reverse complement strand
GCGATCGCGAGCGCCTCCAGGATCTGGGCCACGACGTGGCTGGGGGTGACGAGATTGATGTTGTGGCAGCCCTGGAGCTGCAGCTCGAGCATCGCCTCGGCCAGCGCCTCTGGGCTGAGCTCGCGCCCCACCGCCTTGTGGCTGATGTCCCAGTTCTGACAGAACTCGCAGCGCAGGCTGCAACCGCTGAAGAAGATCGTTCCCGAGCCCCGCGTGCCGCGCAGGGGGTCCTCCTCGCCGTGGTGCGGGCCGTAGCCGTGGACCCGGGCCGTCGCCCCGGTGCGGCAGACCGCGCCCCGCACCCCCAGGGTGCGATCGACCCGGCAATAGCGCGCGCAGAGATCGCAGCGGGTCAGGCGCTCGCTAGCCTGCCGGGCCCGCTGCTCAAGGGTCCCGTCGACCATCAGGCGCAGATACGCGGCGGCGAACGGCGGCACGTGCTGGCACTCCCGGACCGGGCGGAAGCCCCCGCCCGGCTTTACAAAACTTTACCTGCGAGACAAACCGGCGAAACGGACCGGACCTATCGTGTGCTCCAGGCGCAGGGGCTTCCTGCGAGACATCAACCGACGCGAGAGGAGAACACCATGAACACCAATGACACGATTGTGACCAAGTCCGAAAACGCCAACAACGGCCGTCGCCGTTGGCGGGGTCTGGCCATCGCCGGCATCGTCGCCGCACTGATCGGCGTCACCACCATCGGCACCATGAGCTACGCCGGTCCCGGCGGCTGGAGCGGCTGGGGCTGCGGCATGCAGGACACCCAGATGGGCCAAGGCATGGGTCCGGGCATGGGAACCGGTAAGGGGTCCGGCATGGGCCGCGGGATGGGCCGGCACATGGGCCAGGGCATGGGAATGGGCCCCGGCATGGGCGGCCAGCGCATCGAGCGCCTGCTCTCCGAGCTCGATGCCACCACCGAGCAGCGCGAGCAGGTGAAGGACATCATCGGCAAGGCCTTCGAGGAGATGCATGCCATTCACCAGGCCAAGCAGGCCGACCGGGAGCGCTTCATCGCCGCCCTGTCCCAGCCGGAGGTCGATCGCGCCGAGCTCGAGCGCCTGCGCCAGGGTCACCTGCAGACCGCCGAGCACGTCTCCAAGCGGATGGTGCAGGCCTTTGCGGATGCCGCCGCGGTGCTGAGCCCCGAGCAGCGCGCCAAGCTGAGCGAGCTCGGCGCCGGCTTCGGCCCGGGCCACTACGGGCGCCGCGGGTTCTGAGCTAGGCTAACGCGCAGTGCAGACCGTGCGGCCGCGAGGCCGCACGGTCATTGGCGGTGACGATATGCGCACACACATCCTGATGATCGAGGACGATGCCCAGCTCGCCGCCATGGTGAGCGAGTACCTGGCGCGCTCCGACATCCAGGTGGAGCATCGCGACACCGCGCTCGACGGCATCGAGGCCGCCCGCGCCGGGCACTTCGACGCCGTTCTTCTGGACATCATGCTGCCCGATCTGGACGGCTTCGAGGTCTGCCGCCGCCTGCGGGCCTTCTCGCAGATCCCGATCCTGATGCTCACCGCCCGCGGTGAGGAGACCGACCGCATCGTCGGCCTGGAGCTGGGCGCCGACGACTACCTGCCCAAGCCGTTCAATCCGCGTGAGCTGCTCGCCCGCCTGCGCGCCGTGCTACGCCGCCAGGCCCGCGCCGACGGGGGTGAGATCAAGCCGCTGCTGCGCTTCGGGCGCCTCAGCATCGACCCGGAGACGCGCGTGGTGCGCATCGACGGCGAGGAGCGCGCGCTGACCAGCCACCAGTTCGAGCTGCTGCTGGCGCTGGCCGAGCACCCGGGACGGGTGCTGAGCCGCGAGCAGCTGATGGAGCTGGTGCGCGGCGCCGAGCTCGAGGCCTTCGACCGCAGCATCGACGTGCACGTCTCGCGCATTCGTGCCGCGATCGAGGACGATCCCAAGCACCCGCGCCGGGTGCTGACGGTACGCGGCAGCGGCTACGTCTTCGCCCGCCGCCAGGAATGAGCGCGACCTCGAGTGCGATGGGACGCCATGACCTGCCGCGGACGGGAACCGGGTGCGATCGGGCCGCCCGCCACTCTTAACTCATAACTCGTTACTCGCCATGCGCCGCCTCTATCTGCACATCTACCTCAGCTTCGTCGGCATCGTGCTGCTGTTCGGGCTGCTCGCCGTGCTCGCCTGGTGGAGCGCCCGCGACCAGGCCCAGCCGCCGCACATGATGCGCGGCGTCGCGGCCCTGCTCGACGAATCGCTGCCTCCGCCGGGGGCCGCGCCGGAGCGGTTACGCGAGGACCTGCGCCGGCTCGCCGCGCGCCTCGACGCCGAGATCACCCTGCACGCCGCGGACGGGCGGTTGCTCGGCGCCAGCGGCCGGCCACTGCCGCCCCCGCCGCCGCACCGCCGCCACGGCGGCTGGATGCCGGGCCACGGCCCGGGCGGGGCGTTCGCCATCGCCCTGCCCGACGGGCGCTCGGTGGTCCTCGCCGCGCCGGCGGGGGCGCACCGGGCCCCGGCCATCGGCTTCGTCGCCGCGCTTGCGCTGCTTGCGCTCGCCATCGGCGTCGGCGCCTATCCGCTAGCACGGCGGATCACCGGGCGGCTGGAGCGGCTGCAGGCCCGGGTCGATGCGCTGGGCGCCGGAGACCTCTCGGCGCGGGTGGTGATCGAGGGCAAGGACGAGGTCGCGGCGCTGGCCGCGAGCTTCAACCGCGCCGCCGAACGCATCGAGCGCCTGATCGAGGCCCAGAAGGACACGCTGGCCAGCGCCTCGCACGAGCTGCGCTCGCCGCTCACCCGCATCCGCATGGCCCTGGAGCTGCTGGCCGGCGAGGAACGGCCCGAGCTGCGCGACCGGATCGGGCGCGACATCGAGGAGCTCGACGCGCTGATCGAGGAGCTGCTGCTCGCCAGCCGGCTCGACACCGCCGGCGGCCAAGAGCAATGCGAGCCGATCGACCTGCTCGCGCTGGCCGCCGAGGAAGCGGCGCGGATCGACGCCGAGGTCGAGGGCGACCCGACCAGCCTGCGCGGCGATCCGCGGCTGATCCGGCGGCTGCTGCGCAACCTGCTCGAGAACGCGCGCCGCTACGGTGGTGGCAGCGCCGTGGAGGTCGGGGTCGGCACCACGCCGAATGGCGAGGTGCTGATCGAGGTGCGCGATCGCGGGCCCGGGGTGCCAGCCGAGGAGCGCGAGCGCATCTTCCAGCCCTTTTACCGGCGAGCCGGCATGCGCGAGGGCGTGGACAAGGGCGTAGGGCTCGGCCTGGCCCTGGTGCGGCGCATCGCGCGGCGGCACGGCGGGGAGGCGGAGTGCCGAGAGCGCGAGGGCGGCGGCACCTGTTTCCGGGTGACGCTGCGCGGCCTGGAGCGCTGAGCGTCGCGCTGCCGCCGGGCTCGGCGAGCGTGTGGCCGCCACCGGCTGACTTGGCGCTGGTGCCATGTGGGCGCGTCGTGCACCGCGGAGAGATCACGCCCCCCGATCGGTTTGACCAAGAATACTGCGGCCTCGGGGCGTGGACGGCGCCGCGGTCCGAGCCCGAACTTGCGAGCGCCGGTGAGCTGTCCTAGCCTCCTTCTTTGGGGGGTTTTGCGGCCGGCGAAGCGGAGCCGGCCCGAGCAGGGGAGAGCACGGTGCGAAGGCAAAAAACCTACCTGGGCGTACCCGCCTACGATCCCGAACTGTCCGCCGACATCGACCCGCGCACGGTCCGCTCCGGCGTGTCGGCGCTCGAGAGCCGGCTGCTGCGCACGCTGCTGCGCCTGATGGGGCAGCCACGAATCCGGGTCGTGCTGTGGGACGGCGAGGAGCATTACAGCGAGGGCAATCCGCCGCTGGGCACGGTGCGCTTCGGCGATCGCGGAACCCTGTGGCGACTGGCCACCAACTCGAGCCTGCACTTCGGCGACGACTACGCCGCCGGGCGCATCGAGATCAGCGAAGATCTGCCGGCCGTGCTGACCGAGTTGTTCCGCGCGCGGGTGAGCAACACCAGCCCGGGCCGCATCCAGCGCTTCGTCACCCGCGGGGTGAACCGCCGCCGCGGCAACCGGCCGACCGATTCGCGCGACAACATCCACCACCACTACGACCTCGGCAACGAGTTCTATCGCTTGTGGCTGGACCGCGAGATGTCCTACACCTGCGCTTACTTCCCGACCGCGGATGCCACCCTGGAGGCAGCACAGCTGGCGAAGATGGATCACGTCTGCCGCAAGATCGAGCTGCGTCCGGGCGACACGGTCGTCGAAGCCGGTTGCGGCTGGGGCAGCCTGGCCCTGCACATGGCCCGCAACTACGGGGCGCGGGTGAAAGCCTACAACATCTCGCGCGAGCAGGTCGCCTACGCCCGTGAGCGCGCCGCGCGCGAGGGCCTGGACGATCGGGTGGAGTTCATCGAGGACGACTACCGCAACATCGAGGGCCGTTTCGACGCCTTCGTCTCGGTGGGCATGCTCGAGCACGTCGGGGTGGACAACTATGCTGGGCTCGGCACTCTGATCGACAGGGTGCTGCACCAGAACGGTCGCGGGCTGATCCACTCCATCGGCCAGAACCGCCCCGAGCCCACCGGCGCCTGGACCGAGCGGCGCATCTTCCCCGGCGGCTACGCGCCGACGCTGCGCCAGATGATGCAGATCTTCGAGGGTCCCGGCTTCACGGTGACCGATGTCGAGAACCTGCGCCTGCATTACGCCCGCACCCTGGAGCACTGGCTGCAGCGTTACGAGAGCCACATCGACGCCGTGCGCGAGCGTTTCGACGAGTTCTTCGTCCGCGCCTGGAGGCTCTACCTGGCCGCGTCTATCGGCAGCTTCCGCTCCGGCTCGCTGCAGCTGTTCCAGGTCGTGTTCACGCGCCCGACCAAGAACGACCTGCCTTGGACCCGCGCCTACCTGTACCAGCCACCGCGAACGTCTTGAGCAAGGCACGCAGCACCGAGGTGGTCATCGTCGGTGGCGGACCCGCCGGCGCGAGCTGCGCCAGGGAGCTGCGCAAGGCCGGCGTGGAATGCCTGGTGCTGGATCGCGAGCGCTTTCCGCGGCTCAAGCTCTGCGCCGGCTGGATCACTCCCGAGGTGGTCGCCGACCTGGAGATGGATCCGGCGGAGTACCCGCACAGCTTTCTCACCTTCGCGGTCACCCGCGCCCACATCTTCGGCCTCAACCTGCCGCTGCGGGCACCGCAGCACTCGATCCGGCGCATCGAGTTCGACGACTGGCTGCTGCGGCGCTCGGGCGCCGAGGTCATCCAGCACGAGGTGCGCCAGATCGAGCGGGTGGCGGGCGGATACCACATCGACGATGTCGTGCGTGCCAAGTACGTGGTCGGCGCGGGCGGCACCCGCTGCCCGGTGTACCGGCATCTCTTCCGTGACGCCAATCCGCGGGCGCGCGAGTTGCAGGCGGCGGTGCTGGAGCACGAGTTCCCCTACAAGTGGCGCGACGGCGACTGCCACCTCTGGTTCTTCGAGCGGGGCCTGCCCGGCTACGCCTGGTACGTCCCCAAGCAGAACGGCCACCTCAACGTCGGCATCGGCGGCATGGCCTATCGACTCAAGCGCAGCGACGGCAACATCAAGCAGCACTGGCCGCACTTCCTCGCCAGGCTGCGTCGCCAAGGGCTGATCGACGGCGCGGCCATCGAACCGGGGGGCTACAGCTACTACCTGCGGGCGGGGGTCGACATCGCCCGGCTGGACGACGCCTTCGTGGTGGGCGATGCCGCCGGCCTGGCCACCCGCGACATGTGCGAAGGCATCGGCCCGGCGGTGCGCAGCGGCATCCTCGCCGCCCGGGCGATCAGCACGGGGGCGGAGTATTCGCTGGAGTCGGTGCCGCGCTACAGTCTGCAGAACGGCGTGGCGCGCCGCCTGCTCGAGTACGCCTACCTTCGAAACGCGGCCTGAGCGGCCGGCGGAGTCGATCCCCGCCAGGTTGATTCCCTCAGCGCGGCTCGCGACCCTGAGAATCCGGGCTCGGCGGCGCAAGGCTGCGCAGGTCCACGTCCAGCAAGGCGCTGCGCAGCTCCGCTCCGCGCGGCGCACGGCTGCCGCGAAACAGCCCGGCGAGAGCGCGCAGCGCGCGGCCCAGGATGCGCAGCAGGCGCGGCAGCCACCAGACCAGCAGGGCGACGAAGCCGGCGAGCAGCAGCAAGAAGGCCACCGGGTGGCTGACCGCCGCCCACAGGCCGGCGACCACGGCCACGTCCTCGGCGACCGACAGGGTCCAGTTGCTGAAAGGCTCCGGCGAGGTGTTGACCAGCAGGCGGGTGCCGGCCTTGGCCACGTGGGTGCCTGCCGCCAGCCCCCCGCCCAGGATGGCCGCCGCGAGCTGCACCGCGGGCGAGAGCTCGCCGACCGCGGCGGCGGCGAGCACGGCGCCGGCAGGGATCCGGATCAGGCTGTGCAGGGCGTCCCAGCCGCTGTCCACGCCCGGAGTCTTGTCGGCGAAGAACTCCACCATGTACATGAAGCCCGCCGCCGCCATCACCATCGGATCCGTCAGGATCTGCAGGTCGGGCGGCAGGGCCAGGTGCCCGGCGTGGCCCAGCCAGCCGAGCACCAGCAGCGCGGCGTACAGATTGATGCCGCTGGCCCAGGCCACGCCCAGGGTGAGCGCAATGGTGGTGACTATTCCTTCAGGCATGCAGGGCTCCGGCGCGGCGATCCGCAACCATCATTCTAGAACTGCAGGCCGTAGCGCAAGGTGAAGTCGATTAGGCCGAAGTCCGAACCCAGCGGGCGCACGTCCCGGTAGGCCGGCGCGTAATCGGCGTGATCCGGACGCCAATGCTTGCGGCGCCAGTGCTTCTTGCGCCAGTGCTTCTTGCGCCAGTGCTTGTAGCGGTGGTGGTCGCGGTCGCGAAAACGCGGCGCGAAGAACCCGTGGCGCGGATGATGGCGGTGACGGTGGCGCCAGTGCCAGGCCGGCGCCGGGCGGTCGCGGAAGCGGTGCCCGCCCCGGAAGGCGCGATCACCGCGGAACCCGCGGTCGCGGAAGCCGTGCTCGCCCCGGTGCACCGGCTGGAAGCCCGGGCGAACCACCACCCGCGCCGGGCCGTGGCTGTCGGCCCGCTGCTTGACGATCACCCCGTCCGCGCGCGCCGCCGGCGAGCCGAATATGGTCACCGCGAGCATGACGATCATGAACAGATATCCCAAGCGTGCCATCTCTGCCTCCTTCCGGCCTGGCCGGTACTCTGGATCGTGGGGTCAGACTACGCGCGGCGACCTGAACCCGCCCTGAACGGGCGTTCCCGGCCCCCCGGCGCCGTGAGCACCCGCGGGGATCGCGCTACACTGCCGCTCACCATGCCGGACTCCCGCAAGGCCTACCTGTTCGCCGCTCTGGCCGTGGCCGCTTGGTCGACGGTGGCCTCGGCCTTCAAGCTCAGCCTGCAACACCTCACGCCGCTCGAGCTGCTGTTCTACGCCAGCATCGCCTCGTCCCTGGTCCTGGCGGCGGTGCTGGCGGCGAACGGGGATTGGCGCGAGCTGCGGCGGTGGACGGCGCGGGATTTCCTGGTCTCGCTGGCGCTCGGGGCGCTGAACCCCTTCCTCTACTACCTGGTGCTGTTCCAGGCCTACGACCGCCTCCCGGCACAGGAGGCTCAGCCCCTCAACTACGCCTGGCCGATCGTGCTGGTGGCGCTCTCGGCGCTGGTGCTGCGCCAGCGCATCGCGCCGGCCACGCTGCTGGCGATGGCGGTTAGCCTGGCGGGCGTCGCGGTGATCTCCACCCGCGGCGACCTGCTCGGCCTGCGCTTCACGGATACCACCGGCGTGCTGCTGGCGCTGGCGAGTACCGTGATCTGGGCGAGCTACTGGCTCCTCAATCTGCGCGACGGGCGCGACCCCGTGCTGCGCCTGGCGGCGAATTTCGTGCTCGGTACCCTGGTGACCGGCGCCTACGTGCTGCTGTGGCAGCCGGTGCGACTGCCCAACCTCGCCGGCGCGGCCGGCGCGCTCTACGTCGGCTGCTTCGAGATGGGGCTGACCTTCGTCTTCTGGCTCAAGGCGCTGCGCTACGCGCGCACCACCGCGCAGGTCAGCGGCCTGATCTTCCTGTCGCCCTTCCTGTCGCTGCTGGTGATTCACGCCGTGGTCGGCGAGCCGATCTACCCCTCGACCGTGGCCGGCCTCGGGCTGATCGTGGCGGGCATCCTGGTGCAACGGCGCATCGCCCGGCGCCACGGCATGCAGGCCGCCTAGGGCGGAGCGCAGCCATGTGCGGCCGCTTCAGCCTCTCGGCCAACGCCCAGACCCTGGTCGACTTCTTTCGCCTGCCGGGGGCGCCCGACATCGTGCCCCGCTACAACATCGCGCCCAGCCAGGATCTGGTGGCGGTCACCGCCGGCGCCGAGGGGCGTGAATGGGCCCAGCTGCGCTGGGGACTAGTGCCCTCCTGGGCCAAGGATCCGCGCATCGGGCAGCGCATGATCAACGCCAAGGCCGAGACGGTCGCGGTCAAGCCCGCCTTTCGCGCCGCCTTCGCCCGCCGGCGCTGCCTGATCCCCGCCACCGGCTTCTACGAGTGGCGCCCCGGAGCCGGCGGCAAGCAACCCTTCAACATCCAGTCGACCGCGGGTGAACTGCTGACCTTCGCGGGCATCTGGGAGCACTGGGAGGGCGACGGTGCGCAGCTGCGCAGCTGCGCGATCCTGACCACGGCTGCGAACGAGGACGTGCGCGAGGTGCACGCACGCATGCCGGTCCTGCTGCCGCGCGCGGCGCACGCGGCCTGGCTGGATGCCGAGAGCGAGCGGCCCGCGCTCGAGGCGCTGCTGCAGCCGGCACCGGCGGGCTCGCTGCACGTCTACCCGGTCAGCCGCCACGTGAACCGCCCGGCCAACGACGACGCTCGCTGCGTGGAGCCGCTCGCGGGCGATCGCGAGGTCTGAGCACGCTGCCTCCCCGAGTGCAACTCCCACCCGATTGAGTCATGCTTGCGTCCCAACGCATCGCGACGTGAACGCCCACACCATGCCCAACCAACCCGCACCGCCAGCGAGGCTCGTCGAGCACCGCGCCACGCTGCTCTCGGCGCTGACGGCCGGGCTGGTGCTGGCGGGCGGCTGGGCATTCGACGCCCAGCTCGCCGACCAGGCGCGCCACGAACAGCGACTCGCCGCCGTGAGCCAGCTCGGCGCGGTGCGCGCGCGGGTCGAGGGCGTGATCAACCACAACCTGGGGCTGGTCAGAGGGCTGATCGCCTTCACGGCCTCCAATCCGGGGATCACCCAGGGCGAGTTCGCCGCCATCGCCCGCGAGGTCCTGGCCCAGCGCTCGCAGATGCGCAACGTGGCCCTGGCCAGGGACATGGTGATCACCCACATCTACCCGGTGGAGGGCAACGAGGCTGCCCTCGGGCTGGACTACCGGGCCAATCCCGCCCAGCGCGCTGCCGCCCTGCTGGCGCGCGACACCGGAAGCCTGGTGGTGGCCGGCCCCATCGACCTGGTGCAGGGCGGATCCGGCTTCGTCGGCCGCGCACCGATCCACGTGCGCAATTCGGGCGGCAGCTACTTCTGGGGGCTCGCGGCGACCGTGATCGATACCGACACCTTCTACGAGGAGGCGGGCCTGCTGGACGACGGGTCGATGCTGCGGCTCGCGCTACGGGGGCGCGATGCGCGCGGCGAGAGCGGCGACGTGTTCTTCGGCGAGCCCGAGATCTTCCGCCGCGACCCGGTGACCGCGACGGTATCGCTGCCTTACGGCTCCTGGCAGCTCGGCGCCGAGCCGCAAGGCGGCTGGCTGAGCTCGCACCCCAACGCCTGGCAGGTGCGAACCGCCGTGCTGACCATCGCCCTGCTGGCGGCGATGCTGACCTTCGCGCGCGCGCGTAGCGCGGACGAGCGCCGGGCGGGCGAGCGCAAGCTCGCCACCGCGCGCGCGACCCTGGCGGCCGCGATCGAGCAGACTCCAGCCGCGATCCTGCTGGCCGATGCGCCCGACGGGCGCCTGCGCACGGCCAACACGGCGGCGCTGGTCCTGCGGCGCAACCCCACCGCCCCGCTGGAGCACGTTCCGCTCGCTGGCTACCTCGAGCACTGGGACCTGCGCCGCGCGGACGGCTCCCCGCTCGACGTCGAGCAGCTCCCCCTGGTCGCCGCCCTGCGCGAGGGCGTCGGCTCGGCGGGGGTGGAAATGATCGTGACCCTGGGCTCGGGCGAGCAGCGCTGGATGATGGCCAGCGCGGCGCCGGTGCACTCGCCGCAGGGCGGGATCGAGGCGGCGGTGATGGTGCTCTCGGACATCACCGACATCAAGGAGGCCGAGGACCAGGTGCGCTACCGCGCCAACTTCGATCCGCTGACCGGCCTGCCTAACCGCTCCTTCTTTCTCGAGAAGCTCGAGGACTCCATCGCCCGCTCGCGACGCACCAAGGCCATGATCGCGCTGATGTACATCGATCTCGATCGCTTCAAGAACGTCAACGACACCCTCGGGCACGACGTCGGCGACCTACTGCTCAAGGAGGCCGCGCGCCGCATCGAGGCCACGGTGCGCAGCACCGACACCGTGGCGCGGCTGGGCGGCGACGAGTTCACCGTGATCCTCAACGACCTCGCCCAGGAGGACAACGTGACCGTCATCGCCGACAACATCACCTCGGAGATGGCGCGCCCCTTCCGCATCCTGCAGCACACCATCTACTCCGGTGCCAGCATCGGGATCACGCTGTGTCCCGCCGACGGGCTGGAGCCCCAAGGCCTGCTCAAAAACGCCGACATGGCGATGTACCAGGCCAAGGACCAGGGCCGCAACAATTTCCAGTACTTCACCCGGGCCATGACCGAGCGCGCCCAGCGCTTCGTCTCCATCGAAAAGGACCTGCGCCGCTCGCTGGAGCGCGGCGACTTCCGCCTGCAGTACCAGCCCATCTGCCGGGTCGCCGACCGCAGCGTGGTCGGCATCGAGGCCCTGCTGCGCTGGCAACACCCGGAGCGCGGCTGGACCGCTCCCGAGCAGTTCATCTCGGTGGCCGAGGAGACCGGCATGATCATCGACCTCGGCGAGTGGGTGTTGCGCAAAGCCTGCCAGGACCTCGCCGGGCGGGGCCTGGGCAGCACCGAGGACGAGTGCTACCTGTCGGTGAACGTGTCCAGCCGGCAGTTCCGCGGCGGCTTCGGCCGCCGGGTGGTGCAGCGCATCCTGGAGGACTCGCGCTTTTCCCCGCGGCGGCTGCAGTTCGAGATCACCGAGTCGTTGCTGCTCGACGAGGACGAGCGCACCCAGCGCTCGCTGCACGACTTCAGGCAGCTCGGCATTCGGCTGGCACTCGACGACTTCGGCACCGGCTTTTCCTCGCTCGGCTATCTGCGCAAGTTCCCGGTCGGCATCATCAAGATTGACCGCTCCTTCATCAATGGCCTGGGCGTCGTGGAGACCGACACCCACCTGGTGCGCGCCATCATCGCCATGGCCCGGGGCCTGGGACTGAGCACCGTCGCCGAGGGCGTTGAGAGCGAGGACCAGTTCCGGCTGCTCGCCGAGTACGGCTGCGAGTTCGCGCAAGGCTTCTTCATCGGGCGGCCGGTCGACCTGGACGAGCTGGAAGTGCCGGCGCCGCGATGAGCGCCCGGCGGCCGATCAGGGGCAGCGAGGCGCCCGGGTGAGCGAGCCCGGATTCGAGCCGGGCGATATCGTGGTCCACGGCGGGGAGACCTACCAGGTGCTCGAGGACTACGGCGACTCTGGCCGTGTCGCGCCGTTCCCGGCCGAGGGCGCCGCGAGCCTGGTGCTGCACTGGGACGCTGGCGGCGAGCGCTGCCGGCGCATCGGTCACGAGCCGCTGCCCGCCCCCGCGCCCTGCTCCATCGGCGCGGGATGCCCGGGCGAGAGCCAGCCGCTCAATCAGGCACCGCGGCCGCGCGGCGATCTCCCGGACCCGGATTGAAGACCGCAGCGGCCGGGGCGGCTCACTTCGGTGGCAGCGCGCCGGCGAAGCCCACCCCCAGACCGACCCAGCGCGCCAGCCCGTCATCGGTCTCCACGCCCGCGGGGTGCACGAACACCATCCCCTTGAGGGGCTGGCCGGTGAAATCCATCTCGGCGGCGTGGGGCTGGCGCAGCGCCTCCTGGTAGGCCTGCGGGCCGACCCGAACCAGCAGCCGCCCGTCGCCGGTCACCCCGCAGCACATATTGCCGTTGAGCAGCATGCACAGGCCGCCGAACATTCGCTTCTCGTCGTAGCCCGGGAGGTGGCGCAGCTCGCCGCGCAGGCGTTCGGCCAGTTCCTCGGCGTCGCGGCTCAGCGGCATCGCGCCGATCCGCGCGTCATTCCCCGACCTCCTCGGCGGCGATTACCTCGTCCTCCTCCTCGGCCGCGCGCTGCCAGTCCTTCACGTCCGGGTCCGCCAGCACCGCCTTGCAGTAGGCCTCGACCGCACCCGCCACCGGCACACCGTAGCCCCGGAAACGGAAGACCACCGGGGCGAAGTAGCAGTCCGCGATGGAGAAGGCGCCGAACAGCCAGGGGCCCGCGGCACCGTGCTGCGCGCGGCACTCCGACCACAGCGCCTGGATGCGCGCGACATCGCGCGTCACGGCCGCGTCGATCTCCACCTTGCGACCGGTGGCCCGGCAGTTCATGGGCAGGGCCTCGCGAAGTGGCTCGAAGCCGGCGTGCATCTCGGCGCAGGCGGCACGCGCCTGCGCCCGGGCCTCGCGCCCCGCGGGCCACAGCCGGCCCGCGGCGAAGCGCTCGTTGGCGTACTCGCAGATCGCCAGCGAATCCCACACCACCAGCCCCTGGTCATGGAGCACCGGCACCGTGCCGGTCGGCGAGTAGCGCCCGACCTGCGCCTCGAACTGCGGCGTGTCGAGGGGAATGCGCACCTCCTCGAACAGCGCGCCGGCCTTGCGCAACGCCAGCCAGGCGCGCAGCGACCACGAGGAGTAGTTCTTGTTGCCGATCACCAGCCGCGTCGTCATCGCCGCCTTCCCTTCAAACGTATTCTCTAGCGTAGTCGCCAGCCCCGGCGCCGCGCCCGCTCAGGGCTCCGGCGCTGCTGGCGCCGCGTGGACGTCGAGTTCGCGCTCGATCGCCCGCAGGGCCACTGTCAGCGCGATGCCCGCGGCGGCGCAGGCGGGGAAGAGCCACCAGCTGCCCGTCCAGCCGCCCGCCAGGCCGACCACCGCGGCCATCACCGGCGGACCCGACAGGCTGCCGACGTTGGCGCCCTGGACGATGACCCCGTTTACGGTCGCCACCTGGTCGAAGCGGGGGGCATGAACCGGGGCGGCCGCCAGCGCCGCGGCCGGGATCAGGCCGCCAAAGGCACTGAAGGCGAACGCCGCGACGATCTTCGGCCCGGTGCCCGCCAGCTCGGAGAACACGATCGCACCGCACAGCGCCAGCGCCAGGTTGGCGCAGGCGATCAGCGCCCAGCGCCTCGCCCCGTGGTGCAGCAGCCAGGCACCGCCAAGATTGCCGATCACGTTGGCGGCCACCACCAGCGCCGCGGCGAGCGCGGCGCTGGCCGACGCCAGCCCGCGGCCCTCGATCAGGAAGGTCGGCAGCCAGGACATCATGGCGAAGAACTGCAAGGCGTAGAGGGCGAAGATCGCGCCCACCAGCCAGGGACCCGGCCGCCGCAGCACGGCCCCGATCTCGCCCCAGCCCCGGCGCGCGGGGGCCGAGGCAGCAGGCCCCGGCAGCTCGGCGGTCATGCGCAGAAAGAGCAGCAGCAGCGCGACCAGCACGACAGCGTGAGCCAGCCACAGCCCGCGCCAGCCGACCGCGGCCAGCACCGGCGCGGCGCTCACCATGGCCAGCGCCATGCCGGCCGGGATGTAGACGCTCCACGCGCCCAGCGCCAGCTGGTGGTCGCGCGGACGGCAGGCGGCGACGATCAGGCGCGGTGCGGCCACCGCAATGGTCACCAGGCCGAAGCCGGCGACCGCGCGCGCCGCGATCAGCGCGACCGCGCCCTGGGCCAGTCCACCCGCCGCAGCGCCCAGCGCCAGCAGGGCGACGCCGGCGCCGACCAGCCCCCGCGCGCCCAGGCGATCGGCCACCAGCCCGGTGACGATGGCCAGGGCGGCGCCCATGAGGTTGAACACCGAGGCCACCCACCCGGCCGTGACCAGGCCGAGCCCGAGCTCGGCGCTGACCCAGGGGAGCGCGGGCGGCACCTTGCCCACCTGCATGCCCGCCGCCATCCCGGCGAGCGTCGCCGCCAGGACGATGGACCAGCGCGTGCGGGCGACGGGCTCAGCGTTCATCGGCGAGGCCTGCAGCCGCGGGCCGCCGCACCGGGCGGTTCACCAGGTAGATGCCCAGGCCGACCAGCACCAGGCCGGTGAGCAGTCCGCCGGTCAGCGGCTCGGCGAGCAGCGCCCAGCCGGCGAGCACGCCGAACAGCGGCGTCAGGAAGGTGAAGGACGCCAGGCGCGGCGCCGGGTAGCGCTGCACCAGCCAGAACCAAAGCAGGTAGGTGACGAAGGCGACCCAGATCGCCTGGTAGGCCACGCTCGCGACAATGAGCGGGGTGAGCCGCACCAAGCCCGGCTCCCCCAGCGCCAGCGAGCCGAGCGGCAGCACGAGCCCCGACACGGCGAGCTGGTAGAGCAGGGTCTTGCTCGGCGCGATCCGGATGAGCGGGCTGGCCTTGATCAGCACGGTGGTCGCGCCCCACAGGACGGCGGCCCCGATGAGCATTGCATCGCCGAGGATCACCCGGCCCCGCGCCGCCGACAGCGACTCGCCGAAGGTCGCCAGCAGGCCGGCGAAGGCGCAGCCGAGACCGGCGAGCTGGAGCGCGACCAGCCGCTCGCCGGGCAGGAACAGCCGCGCTCCCAGCGCGACCACAAAGGGCGCGAGGTAGAGGAAGATCACCGCCCGCGAGGCGCTGGTGAACTCCAGCCCCCAGTAGATCAGCAGGAACTCCCCGGCGAACAGCAGGCCGGCGGCGATCCCCCAGCCGAGCGTGCCGTCGCGGTCCAGCACCGGGATCCCGCGCAGCCGCATCCACGCCAGCACCAGCAGGGCGGCCCCGACGGAGCGCAGGCCCGCCTGCAGCAGCGGCGAGATGCCCGCCGCGGCGACCTTGATCGCGACCTGCTGCAGCCCCCAGCTCGCGCACAGGGTCGTGAGCAGGGCCATGGCGACTACGTCGAGGGGGCGGGCCGCGGTCACCTCCGGGCGCGCCCCGCGCCGGCATCCCTCAGCCTTTGGGCCACAGGATCATCTGGGTGCAGCGGAAATGCGCCAGCGAGCGCTCCTCGTCCGCGGTCACGACCTCGGCGTCCCAGACCTGGGTGCTGCGGCCGCGGTGCAGCGGCCGCGCCACGCACAGCGCGACCCCGGAACGCGCCGTGCCGAGAAAGTTGCTCTTCAGCTCGAGGGTGGTGAACCCGCTCGCGCCCGCGGGCAGGTTGGCAACCGTTGCGTAGCCGCAGGCCGTGTCGGCCAGGCCGATCACCGCGGCGGCGTGCAGGAATCCGTTGGGCGCGAGCAGCTGCCGGTGCAGCTCCATGCGCGCCCGGACCTCGTCTCGACCCACCGCCAGGAACTCGATCCCCAGCAGCTCGGGCAGGTGCCCGTCGCCGAGGCGGTTCCAGGCTTCCAGGTCGGCCGGTATCTTCATGCCCAGGACACCGCCGCCCGGCCACGGCGGGCCTTGGCCATCAGAACTGGATCCCCAGGCTGACGGTCTGGACGTCCTCGTTCTCGTGCAGGCGGGTGGCCTCGATCTCGATCTGGAACAGGCCCAGGCTGAAGCCCAGCCCAAGGCCGGCGGAGGTATCGGTATCGGTGTCCGAGACCGCGCCCACGGTCAGGTCCCGCCGCGCCACCCCGGCGCGGGCGATGAGGTACACCGGGCCGGCGCTGCGAAAGGCCAGGTAGACCGCCTCGCTGTCGACCTCGACCGGGGTGAGACCGAGCAGCCCCTTGTCGCGGGTGCGCGAGACTTCCACCTCCACCCCGATGTCGCCGAGCACCACGCCCCACTGCTTGCCGACCTTGAAGCTGACGTTGGTGGGCTTGTCGGCCCCGGGAATATCCACGTCCACCACCACCGCCTTGGCGCCGAAGTACCACTCGGCCGCGGCCGGCAGCGGCGCCACGGCCAGGGCCGTCAGCACGGCTAGAATCCGGATCGCACGCATCGCGATTCTCCTCATTGTTGGCTACTGGATTGCTTGCGCCGCGGGCCCGCGCGTTCGGCGCCGGCCCGGCGCCCACCCCGCCAATGTATCCCCAGCATGCGGGGACACACCGCGAACCCGCGCACGCGCCGCAGGCCTCAGGCGTCGGGCGTGTCGATCCCGGCGCGCAGGCCCGCCGCCTCGATGCCGGCGACCGCGCAGGCCTCGTCGGCATCCGAGGTGTCGCCGCTGACGCCGACCGCCCCCAGCGCGCGCCCGTCCGCATCGAGCACCAGGGCGCCGCCCCCGACCGGGACGAACCGCCCGCCCGAGGCCGCCGCCACCGCCGCGAGGAAGGCCTCGCGCCCCTGGTTGCGGGCACCCAGGGTGCGGCTGCCCAGCCCGATGCCGAGCGCGCCGTAAGCCTTGCCGCGCGCGACCTCGAAACGCAGGTTGCCGGAGCCGTCCTCGCGCTCCATGGCCACCAACTGCCCGCCGCTGTCGAGCACCACCACCGTCAGCGGCATGAAACCCTGCTTGCGCCCCTCCTCGAGCGCGGCGCGCACGATGCCGCGCGCGGTCTCCAGCGGCAGCGACACTGCCAGCGAAAACACGTCACTCTTCGCCATTTGCCTGCTCCCCGTCGATTGCCGGCCGCGGCCGCGGCGGCGTCACTCGCGCGCGGGCGGCGCGCGCCGTAGAGCATACCCGCATCGCCCGCCGCGGCCCAGGCGATCGCTCGCCAGCGCGGGCCGCGAGCGCCTCACTGCAGAACCAGGCTGTCGTCGTCCAGCGCCTCGCGGCGGGAGCGTTCGAACAGCGCCAGCAGGTCGTTCACCTCGAGCCCGGAGCGCTCGGCACCGGAGACGTCGAAGGCGATGGCGCCCTGGTGCAGCAATAGCCCCCGGTGCCCGGCCGGGGCGAGCGCTCCGCGGCTCAGTCGAGGGCCACGATCGCGGCGGGGCT
>JBFKOE010000018.1:0-17137 GCA_041629015.1 Gammaproteobacteria bacterium | reverse complement strand
CGGCGACGCTTTCGATGCCGGAGTCCTTGCGGGCAACGACCAGCACGGTCTCGGGGTGCATGCTGAACACGCTGCGCAAGGTCGCGACCGGCCGGCCTTTCCAGTCGGCCTCGCCGAGGTAGGCTTGCCAGTTGCGGTCCGATTGCGCGACCCCGAAATCGAGCAGCCCGCGGTTGACCGCGTTGATGTTGAACACCGAGCCGAGCGCCGGGCGGCCGACGCAGTTGTACTTGTCCTTAAGGTGGTTGTTGACGAGCTTGCAGACGTGCAGGGCCACCTGATAGTAGACGCCGGTGACCGAGCCGCCGCCGATCAGCAGATCCTGCGCCGCCCGCGCCGGCGCCGCGATGAGCAGGCCCGCAAGTCCGAGCGCGAGTGCACGGGAAAGAGTACGCCGCATGGCTTGCTCCTTGTTGATATTGTGAATCGCCCGCCGATGCCGCCGGCGAGCCGCGGCGGAAACGTCCCCGGGATCGGCCGCGGGCCGATCGGTGCCCGGCAGCCACGATAAGCCTAGACCTTGCGTCCGCCAATACAAGGCGCGGGCCGCGGCGGCCTGCGCGCCGGCTGCTCAGCGCGCGTCCACGGTGTCCGGGAGTATCCAGCGGCGCTCGCGATAGTAGCGCTCGGCCCCCGGGTGCAATGGCGCGCTCAACGTGGAGAGCATGATGTTCGGGTCCAGCTCTTCGAGGGCGGGATGGGTCGCACGCAGCTCGTCGAGGTTGGCGAAGACGGTGCGCGCCAGGTCGTAGACGAGCTCCTCCGGCGTGTCGACGCTGGTCATCAGCTGGGCGCGAACGCCGTAGGTGCGTACGGCCGTATCGACGCCTGAATAGGTTCTTGCCGGTATCTCGGTAACCATGTAATAGGTCTTGCCGGACACGAAGCGGAGCATGCGTTCGGAGTCGAGCGGCACCAGTGCCAGGGCAGTGGTCGCCGCCGGCTCGCTGATCGCCTCGCTGGGGTTGCCGGCGGTGTAGAAGAAAGCGTCGATCTCGCCGCGCTGCAGGGCTCTCGATGCCTCGTGCTGCTGCATCTCGGAACTTTGCAGGTCGCGCGCCAGATCGAGCCCGTGCAGCCGCAGGACGTCCTCGGCGTTGCCCCGCTGCCCGGATCCCGGGTTGCCGATGTTGACGCGCCGCCCGCGCAGGTCGTCTACGGAGCCAATGCCGGCCGCGGCGCGGGTCACCAGCATGACGCTCTCCGGGTGCAAGGCGAACACGCTGCGCAACCTGTCCTGGGGGGCGCCGTTCCACTCCGCACGGCCGGAAACCGCCTGCCAGCTGCGGTCCGACTGCGCCAGACCGAACTCCAGCAGGCCGCCGGCGATGGCGTTGATGTTGAACACCGAGCCCAGCGCGGCGCGCCCGCTGCAGCGGTACTTGCCGCCCGAGTGACGGTTGAGCATGTCGCAGAGTTGGCGCGCAACCTGGAAATACAGACCCGATACCGAGCCGCCGCCGATCAGCACTTCCTGGTTGGCCCGCGCCTGCGGCACAGGCGTGAGCAAGATCAATGCGGCGAGCGCCAAAGTGCGCAACGATTCGCCCAACGAATGCCGATCGGCGCCGTCGCGGAGCGCGGTTCGCGGGTGGGAGTTTGCGCGGGGGTGCGACATCGGTTGCATGGCTAGCGGATCGACGCTTCCCTGCGCGGTGAGTGACATGGTATTGGTCACGCCTGGCGACCGCAAGCGAGTCGAATCCGCGAGGCCCAGGGAATGGCGAGTGGCTTCGTGCTTCTGAAAAGGGGAGGTCGAGCGGTGAACAAGAAAGTCGGACGTCGTTTCGGAATGCGACCGATCCTGGCCGCGGGGGCGGGGGTGGCGTTGCTGGTCATGAGCGGCGCGGTTCAGGCCGCGGCGCAGGACAAATCGCAGCTGGAGGCGCAGCTGTTCAACGCCAAGATGGCCTCGGCCCTGGCGCTCCTGGATGCACGCCGCCGGCTCACCACGGGAGAGGCGCCGGGTGCATCGCCGGCCCCGGACGTTGCCTGGCTGCAGATGGCGCTCAAGGACGCGCAGCTGCGCTTCGAGTCGGGCGCGCGTGTTCAAGGACAACGTGAGCTCGACGAGGGCTACGACGCCCTGAAACGGCTGGTGATGCAATCGGTTTCCAGCGATCCGGGGGCGCGGGCCGATTCGGTCAACGGGGCACCGAGGGTGCGTGCCGGCGCCGACGCCGGCTTCCAGCACCTCAGCGGCACGGTGCGTTCGCTCGATGCCGCATACCGGCGAATCGTCGCCGAGGCCGACCCGCCGCCCGCGCCCGGGGCGCCGCCGCCGTATCAGGGCCTGTTGACCAAGGCCGAGCAGGTCCACGCCGCCGGCCGGGTCGACGAGGCGAGCGTGGTCCTGCAGCGCGCCTATCTGCTGATCAAGGAGTCCATCCACAAGGTGCGCGAGGGTCAGACGCTGGTGCGCGCCCTGTATTTCGCGACGCCCCAGGAGGAGTACGACTACGAGCTGCAGCGCAATGACGCTCACCTGATGCTGCTCGAGGTGCTGGGCGCCAAGGAAGGTGTGCCGTCGTCGGTGCTGCAATCGGGGCGCGAGCGCTCCGACGCCTTGCGCCTGCAGGCCCGGGAGCAGGCGGGTGCCGGCGACTATCGCCAGGCCATCGACACCCTGGAGCAGGCCACCGAGGCGCTGATCCGGGTGCTTAGAATCGTCGGGGTGCCCATCCCGGGCTGAGGGCCAGGGGAGGGGGCGACGCACGTCGCCCCCGCCGCGGCGATGGCGCTCCCTAGGGGACTCGAACCCCTGTCTACGCCGTGAGAGGGCGGTATCCTAGACCGCTAGACGAAGGGAGCGGAAACAGAAAGGCGCCCGCTACCGGACGCCGAAAGCGGTGGTATTATACGCCACTTTCCGACCCTGTGAACCGCCGGTCGGTTCGCCGGCAGCGCCATCCGGGACGCCGCGCGCCGCCGGTCCCACCCCGAGTAAAAAGGGAGCCGTGAGATTTCCCAGGCAGTAACGATCCCGCGCGAGCAGCACTGCGTATCACGTGCCGGTATCAGCGAGGGATCCCTGAAGGTCCTCTATCGCCTCAAGAACGCCGGTTTCCGCGCCTGCCTGGTGGGCGGCGGCGTGCGCGACCTGCTGCTCGGCCGTGAACCCAAGGACTTCGACATCGCCACCGATGCCGCCCCCGAGGAGGTCAAGGCGCTGTTTCGCAACTGCCGCCTGATCGGGAGGCGGTTCCGTCTTGCGCACGTGCGCTTCCGCGGTGAGATCGTTGAGGTCGCGACCTTCAGGGCCAGCAGCGACGATGATTCCGGCGACCGCGAGTTGGACAACGGCCGGCTGGTGCGCGACAACCTGTTCGGCTCGATCGAGGAGGATGCCTGGCGGCGCGACTTCACGGTCAACGCCCTCTACTACGATATCGACAACTTCTCGGTCCTCGACTACGTGGGCGGAATGGAGGACCTGCGCAGCGGCACGCTGCGCCTGATCGGGGACCCGGTCGCGCGCTACCGCGAGGACCCGGTGCGCATGCTGCGCGCGGTGCGCTTCGCGGCCAAGCTCGGGTTCCGCCTCCACCCGGAGACCGAAGGGCCGATCGCGGAGCTGGCGCCGCTGCTGCGCGACATCGCGCCGGCGCGGTTGTTCGACGAGGTGCTGAAGCTGTTCCTGGGAGGCTGCGCGGTGCAGGGCTTCGAGCTACTGCGCCACTACGGCCTGTTCGGCGAGCTGTTCCCCGCCACCGAGCGCAGCCTGAGCCGCGAGGAAGAGGGTTTCCCCCTGACCTTCGTCGCGCACGCGCTGGCCAATACCGACAGCCGGGTCGCCGAGGGCAAGCCGGTGACCCCGGCGTTCCTGTTCGCCAGCCTGTACTGGGAACCGGTGCGGGAGCGGGCCGCGGAGCTGGTCGCGGGCGGCGCGAGCGAGACGCAGGCCTTGCAGCTGGCGGCCGACGAGACCATCGCGCGCCAGCTCGAGCGCATCGCGCTGCCCCGCCGCTTCGGCATCCCCATGCGCGAGATCTGGCTGATGCAGCCCCGCCTGGGACAGCGCGGCGGGCGGCGCGTCTGGCGCCTGCTCGACAATGAACGCTTCCGCGCCGCCTACGATTTCCTGGTGCTGCGCGCGCGGGCCGGCGAGGGCGACGCGGAGCTCGCGGACTGGTGGACGCGCTTTCAGGAGATCGACCGCCCGGGCCAGCAGGCGATGCTGGAGGCGCTGAGCCCGAGCCCGGGCTGGCGTCGGCGCCGGCGGCGGCGCCGGCCGCGCTCGGACGCGCCGGCGTGACCCGCGGGCGCCGCGTGGCCGCCTACGTCGGCCTCGGCGCCAATCTCGGACAGCCGCTGCCCACCCTGCGCCAGGCGACGGCGGCGCTGGATGCCCTGCCCGGGACCCGCCTGCGGGCCGCCTCCGGCGTCTACCAAAGCGCGCCGCTCGGCTGCCCCGACCAGCCCGATTACCTCAATGCCGTCGTCGGCCTGGAGACGACGCTGCCGGCGCCGGCGCTGCTCGGGCACCTGCAGGCCATCGAGCGCGCCCATGGGCGCAGCCGCGACGGCACCCGCTGGGGCCCGCGGACCCTGGATCTGGACCTGCTGCTCTACGGCGAGCAGGAGTTCCGGACCGATGCACTGGTGGTGCCCCATCCGGGGCTGACCCTGCGCGCCTTCGTCCTGTATCCTCTGCGCGAAATCGCGCCCGGGCTGTGCCTGCCGGGCGGCGAGTCGCTGGAGGCGCTGCTCGGGCGGGTGCCGGCCACCGACCTGCGCCGCGTCGATACCCTGATCTAGGTGGCCATGAACCAAGGCGAATCGCCGCGCTACATCGTCGTCGAGGGCCCGATCGGGGTGGGCAAGACCAGCCTCACGCGGCGCCTGGCGGCGAGCTTCGACAGCGATCCGCTGCTCGAGCAGATCGACGACAACCCCTTTCTGGATCGCTTCTATCAGAACCCGCGCCAGCTCGCCCTGCCCACCCAGCTGCACTTCCTCTTCACACGCACCCGCCAGATCCGGGAGTTGCGCCAGGCGGATCTGTTCCGCCCCGCGCGAGTGGCGGATTTCATGCTGGAGAAGGATCGGCTGTTCGCCGAGCTCACGCTCGACGAGGACGAGCTGAGCCTCTACGACGAGGTCTACCGGCGGGTCGACACCGAGGCGCCGGTGCCGGACCTGGTGATCTACCTGCAGGCCCCGGTCGCGGTCCTGCTGCAGCGCATCGGGCGACGCGGCCGGGCAGCGGAGCGGCACATGGACCCGGCCTACCTGGAGCGCCTGTGCGAGGCCTACACGCGCTTCTTCTACCATTACGATGCGGCCCCGCTGCTGATCGTCAACGCCTCCGAGATCGACCTGGTCGACGCCGAATCGGACTACCAGCAGCTGCTCGAACAGGTCCGCGCCATCCGCAGCGGGCGCCACTACTTCAATCCCCTGCCGATCGCGCTCTGAGCCGGCTTTGGGCCAAGGGGCCGAACGACCCGCCCAAGCGAATTGGTGCAGTGCAAAATTCCTGCGCGCGCCCCCGGGGGGCTGAGGCTATAATTACGCCCCATTTTCTTTCCGGGGCTGACCGATGAGCTCTCACGGGCAGGCGCGCACAGATTCCGTCACCGTGTCCCGACTGGCGAAGATGAAGCAGGCTGGCGAGAAGTTCGCGTGCCTGACGGCCTACGACGCCAGCTTCACCGCGCGCCTCGAGCAGGCCGGGGTCGAAGTGCTGCTGGTGGGCGACTCGCTGGGCATGGTGGTCCAGGGTCACGAGACCACGGTGCCGGTCACCCTGGAGGACATCATCTACCACACCCGCTGCGTCGCGCGCGCGCGGACCGGCGCCCTGCTGATGGCGGACATGCCGTTCATGACCTACGCCACGCCCGACCAGGCGGTGAGCAACGCCGCGCGCCTGATGCGCGAGGGCGGTGCCCACATGGTCAAGCTCGAGGGCGGGGGCCACCAGGTCGAGACCGTGCGCCAGATGGCCGAGCAGGGCATCCCCGTTTGTGCGCACATCGGTCTGCAGCCGCAGCACATTCACAAGCTCGGTGGCTACCGGGTGCAGGGCCGCGACCAGGACGCGGCGGCGGCCATGCTCGCCGACGCCCATGCCCTGCAGCAGGCCGGCGCCGACATCCTGCTGCTGGAGTGCGTGCCCACGGCACTGGCGGCGGAGATCACGGGCGCGCTGGCGATCCCGGTGATCGGCATCGGCGCCGGCCCGCAGACCGACGGCCAGATCCTGGTGCTCTACGACGTCCTGGGCATCACCAGCGGCCGCCTGCCTAGCTTCGTGCGCAACTTCATGACCGGGGGCGGGGACATCGAGGCGGCGCTGCGCGCCTATGTCGCGGCGGTCAAGGACGGCAGCTTTCCCGCCCCGGAGCACTGCTTCAGCTGATGGAGCTCGTCCACGCCCTCGCCGACCTGCGGGCGGCGCTCGCCGGCTGGCGCGGGGCGGGCGCGTCCGTCGCGCTGGTCCCCACCATGGGCAATCTGCACGAGGGTCACCTGCGGCTGGTCGACCGCGCCAGCGAGGCGGGCGACCGGGTCGTGGTGAGCGTGTTCGTCAATCCCACCCAGTTCGGGCCTGGCGAGGACTTCGCCCGTTACCCCCGTACCCTCGAGGCCGACTGCGCGGCGCTGCGCGAGCGCGCCGCGGACCTGGTCTTTGCCCCGACGGTCGAGGAGGTCTACCCCGAGGGCAGCGAGGAGGCCACCCACGTCGAGGTCCCCGGGCTATCCGACGATCTGTGCGGGGCCTTTCGGCCGGGCCACTTTCGCGGCGTTGCGACGGTGGTGACCAAGTTCTTCAACATGGTCCAGCCGGACCTGGCCGTGTTCGGCACCAAGGACTATCAGCAACTGCTGGTGATTCGGCGCCTGGTGCGCGACCTGCGCCTGGCCGTGAGCATCGAGGCGGTGGAGACGGTACGCGAGGCCGACGGCCTGGCGATGAGCTCGCGCAACGCCTACCTCTCGCCCGAGGATCGCGCCAGGGCGCCACTCATCCACTCGACCCTGCACGCGACCGCCGAGCGGCTCCGCGCCGGCGAGCGCGACTTCGCCGCCCTGCAGTCCGCGGGCCTGCAGCGCTTGCGCGCGGCCGGCATGGAACCCGATTACCTTGCCGTGCGGCGGGCCTCGGACCTGGGGGAGCCGACGGCCACGGACCGCGACCTGGTGATCCTCGCCGCGGCGCGCCTGAGCGGCGCGCGCCTGATCGACAACCTGCCCGTCCGGCTCCCCTGAGCCGGGAGCCCGGGCGCCCGCGTCAGGCGACGCGGTTCATCTTCGCCAGCGCGAAACAGTCCGGCTGCCACAGGCACTCGCCCTGGTCGCAGCACTGGGTGCGCGCGGTGGCGAAGCAGTCGAAGTTGCCCTCCTGGCGCTGAATGGCGCGCACCAGAGCGACCTTGCCCAGGCGTCCCGGATGCACTCCCTTGTCGCGGGCTATCGCCCGCAGCTGCTGCATGTTCACGCTTCCTCCTCCTGATCCCGGCACGGGGATCCCGTTCGCCCCTCGGAATACCCGCAATTAATGTACCGCTATTCTTCGGCGCCGGCATCACCCTTCTGGGATTGGGGGCCGCGGGCCGTCTCGCGGTACAGGCGCGCGTACTGGCGGGCGCTCGCCTGCCAGCTGAAATCCTGGGCCATGCCGGTACGCATCAGCGCCCGCCATTCCCGCGGCCGGGCGAACATCCCCAGGGCGCGCGAGATCGCCGTCTGCAGGTCAAAGGCGTAGGGCTGGTCGAGCACGAAACCGGTGGCGATGCCGCCGCGCACCGTGTGCTCCATCGCGTCGATCACCGTGTCGGCCAGGCCGCCGGTGCGGTGCACCACGGGTACGGTGCCGTAGCGCAGGCTGTAGATCTGGTTCAGCCCGCAGGGCTCGAAGCGCGAGGGCATGAGAAAGACGTCGCCGCCGGCCTCCAGGCGGTGGGCCAGCCCCTCGTCGTAGCCGATGGTGACTGCGATGCGCCCGGGATGCGCCTGGGCGAGGGTGAGCAGCGCGGCCTCCAGGCGCGCCTCGCCGCTGCCTAGCACGGCGAGCTGAAACGGCGGCCGCGCGCCGAACGCAGCCACTGCCTCGGCGATCAGATCGGCGCCCTTCTGCGCCACCAGCCGGCCGACGTGCACCAGCAGGGGCAGCTGGCCGGCCTCCAGCCCCAGCTCGACCTGCAGGGCGCTCTTGCAGCGCGCCTTTCCGGTCAGGCGCTTGGCGTCGTAGTTGGCCTCTATGTGGGTGTCCCGGGCCGGATCCCAGAGCGCGTAGTCGGCGCCGTTGAGGATGCCGTGCAGGTCGGCGGCGCGATGGCGCAACAGCCCGTCTAGCCCGTGGCCGAACTGCGGCGCGCAGATCTCGCGCGCATAGGTCGGGCTCACGGTGGTGACGGCATCGGCGAAGGCGATGCCGCCCTTGATGAAGCTGAGCTGCCCGTGGAACTCCAGCCCGTCCACCGCCCACAGCTCCGGCTTGAGGCCGAGCGCCTCCAGGGTGGCGCGGGGAAACAGCCCCTGGTAAGCCAGGTTGTGAATGGTGAACACCGTGGCCGGCCTGCGCGCCTGGTCCGCGAGCAGCACGGGAACCAGGCCGCTCTGCCAGTCGTTGCAGTGCACGACCTCGGGGCGCCAGCGCAGCCCGGCGCGATTGCAGGCGATCTCGGCGGCGACCTGGCAGAGCAGGAAGAAGCGAGGGGCATTGTCGGGCCAGTCGCCGCCGTCGGACGCGAGGTAGGGATTTCCGGGGCGGTCGAAGAAGTGGGGCGCATCGACCAGATAGACCGGTACGCCGCTGCCGGGTAGCGCGGTGCGGAGCAGGCCGAGCGGCTGGGCCGCGCCGGGCAGCTTCAGCTTGCCGGCGGGGGCCGCGTCGTCGATCCGGTCCAGTACCGCGCGGTAGGCCGGCATCACGATGCGCACGTCGTGCCCGAGCGCGCGCAGCGCGGCCGGCAGAGCGCCCGACACGTCGGCCAGGCCGCCGGTCTTGATCAGCGGGTGCGCCTCGCTGCTTACGAACAGGATCTTCACGCATTCCTCCGCGCGCCCGCCAGACACGCTGGCGCCACTATACGTCCTGCCGTCGGGGCCTGCCACGGTGGCCGGCGGCGGGCGAGCACGTGGTAGCATCGTCCCGGTCATGGCCCGCAACCGCGCATCCTTAGCCACTCCATGTCGCGACTGACCGAATCGCCGGCCTGGCGGGCGCTCGATGCCCACCGCCGGCAGCATGCGGAGCAGCACCTGCGCGACCTCTTCGCGCACGACGGCGGGCGCTTCGCACGCCTCTCCGGCGAGGCCGCGGGGCTCTTTGTCGACTACTCGAAGAACCGGGTCACCGCTGAGACCCTCGAGCTGCTGTTCGCCCTGGCCCGGCAGCAGGGAATGGACGGGTGGATCGCGCGGCTGTTCGCAGGCGACGCGGTCAATCACACCGAGCGACGACCGGCCCTGCACACCGCGCTGCGCAACCGCTCGCAGCGCCCGGTGGTGGTCGCGGACCGCGACGTGATGCCGGAGGTTCGCCGGGTGCTCGCGCAGATGGGCGAGTTCGCCGAACGTGTGCGCGGCGGCGAATGGACCGGGCACACAGGGCAGCCGGTGCGCGATGTCGTCAACATCGGCATCGGCGGTTCCGATCTCGGGCCGCAGATGGTCTGCGCTGCGCTGGAGCCTTACGCGAGCGAGTCGCTGAACGCCCACTTCGTCTCCAACGTCGACGGCGCTCATCTCGGCGCCCTGCTCAAGCGTCTCGACCCCCGAACGACGCTGTTCGTCGTCGCCTCCAAGACCTTTACCACCGAAGAGACCCTGGCCAATGCAGCCAGCGCGCGGCGCTGGCTGATCGAGCGCCTGGGCGAGGAGCGGGCCGTGGCCCGCCATTTCGTGGCGGTGTCGACCAACGAGGCGGGCGTGCGCGCCTTCGGCATCGACCCCGCGAACATGTTCGAGTTCTGGGACTGGGTCGGCGGCCGCTACTCGCTGTGGTCGGCGATCGGCCTGCCCATCGCCCTTTACGTGGGCATGGAGCGCTTCGAGGAGCTGCTCGCCGGTGCCCACGCCATGGACGAGCATTTTCGCGCCGCGCCGCTGGAGGAGAACCTGCCGGTCATCCTCGGGCTGCTGGGCGTCTGGTACGTCAATTTCCTGGATGCCCAGACCCAGGCGATCCTTCCCTACGACCAGTCGCTGTGCCGTTTCCCCGCCTACCTGCAGCAGGCCGACATGGAGAGCAACGGCAAGCGCGTCGACCGCGATGGCCGCGAGGTCGACTACGCGACCGCGCCGGTGATCTGGGGCGAGCCCGGCACCAACGGGCAGCACGCCTTCTTCCAGCTTCTCCACCAGGGCACGCGGCTGGTGCCGGCGGATTTCATCGTCGCTGCCGAGAGCCATTATCCGCTGGCGGACCACCACCCGCGCCTGCTTGCCAACTGCCTGGCGCAGACCGAGGCCCTGATGCGTGGGCGTACCGCCGAGGAGGCGGCGGACGAGCCGCCGGAGCTGCGCCCCTACAAGGTCTTTCCGGGCAACCAGCCGAGCACCACCATCCTCTTGCCGCGGCTCGACCCCTTTCACCTCGGCGCGCTGATCGCGCTCTACGAGCACCGGATCTACGCTCAGGCTGTGATCTGGAACATCAACCCCTTCGACCAGTGGGGCGTGGAGCTGGGCAAGCGCCTCGCCAGGACGCTGCTGGCCGAGATCCGCGGCGATTCGGCCCCGGCCGCGCACGACGGCTCGACCGCCGGGCTGCTCGGCAGGCTCGCCGCGCCGCGCGCACACGGCGAGTGAGCACGAGGCCTGCCGCGGCCCGATGCGAGCGGGATAACACGGGTTCTTTTCTCCATTCATGGAGGTGAGCGATGGCCATCGTGTGGCGCAAGCAGATGAGCGTGGGCAATGTGCTAATCGACAACGATCACCGCTACCTGCTCTGCCTGGTCAACACCGTCGAGCTCGGACTGCGCAGCCGGGACAACCTCGACATCATGCAGCTGGCGATCGATCAGCTCGTGGACTACACGCAGGAGCATTTCGCGCGCGAGGAGCGAATCCAGCTCAAGCTGCAGTACCCGAAGTACATGGAGCACAAGCTCGAGCACCAGCAGATCATGGAGCGGCTCACCGACGTCCGCGAGCAGCTGCTCGAGCTCGCCGCGCAGGCGGCCGGGCAGGGCACTGGCGAGGGCGAGGCCGCCGAGCCTGGCGAGGAGCAGGAGGCGGAGCCCGCGAGTTCGGGCGCAGAGACCGAGGAGACTGCCAGCGGGGAGCTGGGGGCCGCGAGCGACGAAGGCGTCTCGGTCGAGGAGATCGACGCGCTGGTCGCCGAGGGCGAGGCCGCGCCGGGCGTGACCGTCGACGGCGCCGAGCTGGTGGCGCTGCTGCGCCACTGGATCGTCGACCACGTCCTCAAGACCGATGCCGAGATGCGCCCGTTCCTGAAGGAGTATCCCGACACCTTCCATTAGGCTGCCCGCGGCGGGCGCGGTGAAGCGTTTCATCGCGCCGGCCGCTCAGCTGGGGAAGGAGGCCCAGGATATGTTCGATCGACTGTTCGGCTGGATTGGGCGGCGGGTGGCGGCGCACCTCAATGCCCCGCTGGCCCATTACCAGGCCTTCGCGGTCAGCGATATCGCTACGTTGCGCGCTGTCCTGCAGCCGGCCGACGTCGTGCTGGTGGACGGGGAGCTGCGCATCAGCGCGGTGATCAAGTACCTGACCCAGTCGACCTGGTCGCACGCGGCCATGTACATCGGCGAGGGCGCGGCGCCGGGCGGCGAGCTGGTCGAGGCCGACCTGGTTGAAGGCGTCATCGTGGTGCCGCTGGACAAGTACCGCGGCTTCAACACCCGCATCGTGCGCGCGGTCGGGCTGGGGGCGGAGGACCGCGAGCGCGTCGTTCGCTTCATGAGCGCGAGCATCGGCAAGGCCTACGATCTGAAGAATGTCACCGACCTGCTGCGCTACCTGATTCCCTTGCCCTACGTGCCGCGCGGCATGCGCAGGCGCCTGATCAGCCTCGGCAGCGGCGACCCGACCCGGGCGATCTGCTCGACGCTGATCGCCCAGGCTTTTCAGCTGGTGCGCTATCCGATATTGCCCCGGATCGAGCGCTGTCCCGACGACGAGCGGGGGAGACGCACCCGTCGCCAGATCCTGCACATCCGCCACCACAGCCTGTTCACGCCGAGCGACTTCGATCTCTCGCCCTTCTTTCAGGTGATCAAGCCCACCATCGCGCAGGGCTTCGACTACCGGGCTCTCGAGTGGTCGGATGCGCCCGCGGGCGGCTGCGGTGACGCCGCCGGGGAAGGGCCGCCGTGAGGGCGCGAGGCGCGGGCTAGCCGACCCGGGTGGATTCGCTCGCGGCCTCCCCGTCCCGCGCATGCCCGGCCTTGTCCCGGTACATGCGCCGATCGGCGGTGTGGATCAGCTCGTCGAGGTCGCAGCTGTCGTCCGGGTAGACGGCGGTGCCGATGCTGATACCGATCTGCAGGTCGAGCCCGCCCGCTGGGATCGATTCGGCGAAGTTCTGGCGCAGGGAGCGGCGAATCCGCTCGATCTCCTCCTCCCCGGAAGAGCCCTGCAGCAGGACCACGAACTCGTCGCCGCCGTAGCGCGCGCAGGTGTCGCTGTTGCGGATCGCGCCGCGGATCCGCAGGGCGGCGATGCGCAGGATCTCATCGCCCGTGTGGTGACCGTAGCGGTCGTTAACGGCCTTGAAGCCGTCCAGGTCGAGGAAGAGCAGGGCGATCTTGCGTTGATTGCGCTGCGCCAGCAGCGCGGCCTGCTCCAGGCGGTCGAGCAGCAGGTTGCGGTTGGGCAGGCCGGTGAGCGCGTCGAAGTTTGCCAGCCGGAACAGCTTGCGCTCCTCGCGCATCTGCTCCAGGTGATAGGCGTGGTGCCAGCGGGCATAGGCGAACACCACGGCGAGCCCCAACAGCGCCGTGGCCGACATGACCAGCAGCGTGGTCGGATCCAGGGCCGCTCCGGAGTGGGTGCGCGTGACCGTAAGCTCCAGCGGCGCGATGCGGTCGGTGAAGCTGCGCTGCAGCTTGAGCGTGGTCAGATCCCAGCGCCGCAGCAGCAGCCCGCTGGGCGTCGTGTGCTCGCCGGGCGCGTGCGCGCGCAAGGTCAGGGCCGTGCCCAGCGGGAGCTGGTCGGAGTCACCCCGGTTGAGCACCAGTGGCTTTATCACCAGCAAGGCGTAGGCGCGGGCCGGGGCCCCGGGCGGCGATCGGTCGATGCGGCGCGCGAGCAGCAGGCCCATGCTGCCTTCCACCAGCTGAATCGGCGGCGAGACCGCGATCGTTGCCGGGTCGTCGGCGGCCCGGATCAGCGTGCGCAGCGGCTCGACGCCGCCCAGGTCCAGGCCCAGCACCGGCAGGGCCTCGGGCACGCGGGGCTCGATGAAGGTGATCGGCACGTGGCGCTCCCCGAGCGGCGCCAGCAGCCAGCGCCGGGCGTCCTGATAGTCGAAGATTCGAATCGCGAACTCGGGGCCGTGCTTTTCGCGCTGGCGCTCGAGAAAGCCGGGCAGCTCATCACTAGCGACCGCCTCGGCCACCTCCAGCATGTAGCCGCCGGGGTTGTCGGCGAGCAGAGCGGCGGCATAGCGGCGCAGCAGGCTGTGGTCCTCGGTCCCGCTGGCGGCGGCGAACTCGGCGAAGCCATTGAGGATCGCCCGGGCGGTGGTCAGCTGGGTGGCGAACTCGTCGTAAATGTTCTCGCTTTGCAGCCGGAACTCGTGCTCGGCGCGCATCATCTGGTCGTTGGCGGCGATGTAGATGGCGCCCGCCGCCACGACGCACCACAGCACGATGATCAGGTAGGGGACCCAGTCGCGCGCGCGCTTGCCGGCACCGTTGTCCTGTCTGGCGTCCATGGAATCGACGGTCTTCCCTAGATGGCGCTGAGCGCAAGTTTAGCGCGGGGCCGGGCCGCGAAAATGACCTAGATCATAACCGGTTTTCGGTGGCGTCCATGCCGCCGGGCACTGGCCGCGGGAGGCCGGTGGATCTATCCTCTGCCCCGATCATGTCGCGCAGCAGTCGCAGGGCCTACGTCATCGTTGCCGCCATCCTGGCCCTGGGACTCTGGGCCAGCGTTCAGAGCGGGGACTGGAGCTGGCTGACGCGCGCCGGCTCGGCCGTGGTGGCGGTCGGCATCCTGCTCACCTCCAGTCACATCCGCGAGCACGGGCGGCAGCTGCGCCGCTGGCGCAGTCAGCTCGGCTCGGGACCGGGCAGCCAGAGCCAGCGGGACTGGGCCGAGCGCGAGCGGGCCGAGGGCCTGCTGCGCTCGCGCACTCAGGAGGAGGATATCTGGGAGGTCGAGGGCCACGGCCTCTACATACTGATCGTCGGCACTCTGGTGTGGGGCTTCGGGGACCTGATCGGGAACTGGATGGCGGGCTGAATACGCCCCCCCTAATCCGAAGGATTGCGCCCGGCGCCTCGGCGCGGGCTCAGCCGCGGTCGAGCGCCTTGCGCATCAGGATGTGGTCTATCCCGGCCTCGACGAAGACCTCGCCCTGCGCCGCGAACCCCAGCCGGCGATAGAACCCCCGTGCGCTCAACTGGGACGCCAGCACCAGCTCGCCCAGGCCTGCTTTCGTGGCCTCGCGGGTCAGCTGCTCCAGCATTCGAGTGCCCACGCCCCGGCCGCGGTGCGGGCCGAGCACCGCCATGCGGCCGATGCGCCCCCGCGGCGTGAGCCGCCCGGTTCCCACCGCTTCAGCGCCAGCCCAGGCCAGCACATGGAGGGAATCGGGGTCGAGCAAATCGCGCTCGATCTCCTCCGGCACCCCCTGCTCCTGAACGAAGACCCGCGTGCGGATGCGGTAGATGGCCTCCCGCCACTGAGCGAAGTCCACGGTCTCGACGCGGATCGCGGGCCTGGCGCCGCTATTGCTCATGCTCGGCCGCTCCTGCTGCGGGCTGGGTGGGAACCCGCGCCCGTGCCGCCTGCCTTCTCCGCCGCGGTGCGCGGATCGCGGGCCGCGTGCTGCGCTCGGGCGCCGGGTCAACGTTAATCGCGCGCCGGCAGGCGTTCAAGCGCGCGGGTCGGGGTGACCTACACTTGGCTGCGATGACGCAGCGGATTCCAGCCCTGTTCGTGTCCCACGGCGCCCCAACGCTGGTCAGCGACGGCGTGCCGGCGCGGGATTTCCTCGCCGGCCTGGCAGCCGAACTGCCCGGGCCGCGGGCGATCGTCTGCGTGTCCGCCCACTGGACCACGCGCCGGGCGGCGGTCAGCTCGACCGCAAGCCCCGCGACCATCCACGATTTCTACGGCTTTCCCGAGCCGCTGTATGAGCTGAGCTACCCGGCGCCCGGTGCCCCCGAGCTGGCCGGACGCATCGCCAAGCTGCTCGGGGAAGCGGGCATCGAGTGCGACGTCGATCCTGGCCGCGGGCTCGACCACGGCGCCTGGGTGCCGCTGCTGCTCGCCTACCCGGCAGCCGACATCCCCACGCTGCAACTGGCCGTGCAGCCGGGTGCCTCCCCCGCGCACCACCGCGCGCTTGGCGAAGCGCTGGCGCCGCTGCGCGAGGAGGGCGTGCTGGTGCTGGCGAGCGGGGGCGCGACCCACAATCTGGCGGGTTTCCGGGGACAGGCGGCCGACTCGCCGGCGCTCGATTACGCGCGCGCCTTCGAAGAGTGGCTGGTGAACGCGGTGCTGGCGGGCGAGGCTGGGGCTCTGGAGGCGTATCTGGAGATCGCCCCGGAAGGGGCGCGCAACCACCCGACCCCGGAACATTACCTGCCGCTGCTGGTCGCACTGGGGGCGGGTGGCTCGGCGCCGGGTCGCGCGCTGCACCGCAGCTTCACCTACGGGGTATTGTCCATGGCGGCCTTCGCATGGGATTGATCGCGTCCGGGTTTGCGGGCGAGGCGGGAGAGTTGAAATGAACCACTTGTTCAAGATGGGCGCGGTCGGACTGGCGCTTGTGATCGGCGTGGCGCGGGCCGAACCGGTGCTGGTCGACACGGCATGGCTGGCCGCCCGCCTCGGGCAGCCCGACCTGGCCGTGGTGGACATGACCGGCGACAACATGCAGTACCAGCGCTTCCACATCCCGGGCGCGGTGCGTCTGCCCTATCAGGCCCTGGTGCGGAACCGCCCGGACGGAGTCAGCCTGCGCCACGAGGACGCCTACCTGGTGCGCCTGCTTGGCCAGCTGGGCATCGGCGCCGAGACCCATGTGGTGGTATACGACGACATGGGCGGGCTGAACGCCGGGCGCCTGTTCTGGGAGCTGGAGCGTATCGGACACCGCCGCGTCTCGGTGCTCGACGGCGGCCTGGTCCAGTGGGTCCTGGAGGGCCGCAAGGTCGACAATATCCAAGTGCGCCCGGCGCCTACCGAGTACCGCGCCTCAGCGCAGGGTGGACGGGCCAACGAGATCTCCCACGGCGAGGTGCGCGCGCTGAAGGCCGGCCAGGACGCCGTGCTGCTGGACGTGCGCACGGAGCAGGAGTACGTCGGCGACCCGCGCGACCCGCGCGGCGGTCACATCCCGGGGGCGCGCTGGTGGCCGTGGGACGAGTCGGTGCGCTTCGACGCCGGTTTCGCGCGCAAGGACGCCGCGACTCTGCAGCAGGGACTGAACGGACTGGGCGTGGCCGACAAGCAACAGCCGCTCGCGGTGTACTGTCGCAGCGGACACCGGGCCGCGCAGAGCTACCTCACGCTGCGCTCGCTCGGCTATGAGAACGTGCGCCTCTATGATGGCTCGATGCTGGAATACGAGCGCGATCGAAGCGCGCCGCTGACCCGGGGGAGGGGGCCCTAGCGTCCTTTCCCGGGCGAACGCCGGCGTGGCTCGCCGGCCTCGTCCTCGTCCTCGGGCGTGCCGTAGGCTACCACCCGCCCCTTGCCGGCCCGCTTGGCGCGATACATGGCGCGATCGGCCCGACCCAGGAGCACGTCGGCGGTGTCGTTTTCACATCTGTGGTGAGCGATTCCGACGCTGGCGCCGATGCGCGCGGCGCCGGAATCGGTAGCAAACGGCTCGCGCAAAGCCTCGATCAGCTTCTCGGCCACCTTCTCGGCCATGGCGGGCTCGGCGATATCGACCAGCACCGTGGCGAACTCGTCGCCGCCGACGCGGGCGAGCATGTCCTCCTCGCGGAGGTTCGCCTTCAGACGCGCGCCGACCGCG
>JBFKOE010000017.1:0-17209 GCA_041629015.1 Gammaproteobacteria bacterium | reverse complement strand
GCCGAGGCCTCGGACCACCAGGCCCAGCAGATCACCAGCGCGACCACCGCCATCAACAAGATGGCCGCCTCGATCGAGGAGGTGTCGCGCGATGCGCAGGAGTCGGCGACCGTGGCCAAGCGCTCGGTCGAGATCGCCCACAAGGGCTCGGATACAGTGCAGCGCACCATCCACGGCATGGACGCGATCCGCGAGCAGATCCAGGAGACCTCGAAACGAATCAAGCGCCTCGGTGAGTCCTCGCAGGAGATCGGCGCCATCGTCGGGCTGATCAACGACATCGCCGACCAGACCAACATCCTGGCGCTCAACGCCGCCATCCAGGCGGCCATGGCGGGCGAGGCCGGCCGAGGGTTCGCGGTGGTCGCCGACGAGGTGCAGCGACTCGCCGAGCGCTCCACCGACGCGACCAAGCAGATCGAGGCCCTGATCAAGACCATCCAGACCGACACCAACGAGGCGGTGCACTCCATGGAGCAGAGCACCTCGGGCGTGGTGGCCGGCGCCAAGCTGGCCGAGGACGCGGGTGTCGCGCTGACCGAGATCGAGACGGTGTCGGGGCGCCTGGCCGAGCAGGTCACGACCATCTCGCAGTCCGCCGTGCGGCAGTCGCGCGCGGCGACCGAGGTCTCCAACACCATGAACGTCATCCTCGACATCACCAAGCAGGTGTCGGTCGGCACCAGCGAGACCGCCGAGTCGATCGGCAACCTGACCGAGCTGGCGAACGAGCTGCACGAGTCGGTCGCGGGCTTCAAGCTGCCCGGCGAGGAGCTGCTCGAGGTCGCCGAGGAATCGATCCCGGAGCTTGGTGCCGAAGCCGTGGTGGATGCGGCACCCCAGCGGGTCGTCAAGCTCGCCGGTGAAGCGGAGGAAGAGTTCGACCTCATGGCCGAGCTCCGCGACCTGCGCAGCGAGGCGCAATCCGGCGAGGAGTTCTCCATCGACGAGGATGGCGATCTCAGCGCGGCGGTGCTCGAGGAGCTGGCCGCCGAGCTCGACGCCTCGGGCGAGGACCTCGACATGGATCTGGGCAAGGAGGCCGGTACCGGAACCGGCCGCAAGTGATCGCAGCCACGGGCGCGCGTGAGTCCGCCGGCGTACGGCGTTAGGCGGGGCGCGGCTCGCGGGGCGCGAGCGCTCCTGCCTGCATGGACCTCGCCGGGACGGGCGGGGCGGCGCCACTGATACCCAATCGGAACCGGAAACCTCGGCCATGAGCGTAGGCGCAGACAACGTCGACTTTGTCCGGCTGAACTGGGTCAAGGACGAGATCGATGCCGCCCTGCGGCAGGCGGGCCAGTCACTCGAGGCCTACGTCGAGACCCCCGACGACGCCACCCTGCTGCGCGCCTGTAGCAACCACCTGCACCAGGTCTCGGGTGCCCTGCGCATCCTCGAGCTCTCCGGGCCCGGCATCCTGGCGCTGGAGATGGAGCTTATCGCCGGGGCGCTCGCGCGCGGGGTGATCAAGGACCGCGATGCCGCGATCGACGCCCTGACCCGCTCCATCCTGCAGCTGCCCGACCAGCTCGAGCGTCTGCAATCCGGCCAGCGCGACGTGCCGCTGGCCCTGCTGCCCTCGATCAACGAGCTGCGCACCCTGCGCGGCGAGAAGTCGCTCGACGAGTTCGCGCTGTTCCACCCCGACCTGAGCTCGGTCTTCATTCCGGTGCGCCGCGCCGAGGAGCAGGCCGCGCCCGCGGGTGCGCAGGAGCTCGCGCAGCGGCTGCGGGCGGTATACCAGCGCTCGCTGGTGGCCTTCTACCGCGAGCCGGAATCGCTCGAGGAGCTGCGCCGCCTGGGCGCGGTGCTCAGTCGCCTGAGCGGGGCCGCGCAGCGTTACTCGGTCATCCAGCTGTTCTGGGTCGGCAGCGGTCTGGTGCAGACCGTCGCCGAGCGCAGCCTCAGGGACCTCAACCGCGGCAAGCAGCTGCTGGGGCAGCTCGACCGCGAGATCAAGCGCCTGGCCGAGCAGGGCGAGGCGGTCCTGGCCGAAGCCCCGCCCATCCGGCTGGTGCGCGAGATCCTCTATCACCTGGTGCGCAGCCGCTCGGTCGCGGAGAACGTGCGCGAGATCTGCGAAACCTTCCATTTGGACGATCTCTTCCCGCGCGCAGTGGAGAGCAATCGCCCGATCGGCCCCAACCTGGATCTGCTCAACACCGTCTCCCAGGCGCTCAAGGAGGACCTGGCGCGCGCCAAGGACAAGCTCGACATCTTCGTGGCGGCCGAGTCTGACGACCCGAGCGAGCTCGAGCCGCTGGAGGACGGGCTGGGCAAGATCGCCGACGTGCTGGCCATGGTTGGCCTGCAGTCCTCGCAGGAGGCGGTCGAGGCCCAGGTGGTGCGCGTGCGCGAGATGGTCGCCGGCAGCGTGCCCTGCGACGAGGGCCAGCTGATGGACCTCGCCGGCGTGCTGCTGCGGGTGGAGAACACGCTCGACGAGCTGGCCCGCGGGCACATCGCCACCGATCGCGACCACGCCGACGCCGGTTCCGCCGCCGACGCCCAGCTCGACGCCGCCCTGGTGGGCGTGGTGCGCGAGGCGATCAACGACATGACGCAGGTCGAGGACGCAATCGTCGCCTACGTCGCCGACCCGGTGCAGAAGCGCGTGCTGGAGGCGGTGCCGCGCTACGTGCACCGCGTGTCCGGCAGCCTGCGCATGCTCGGCCACGAGGAAGCGGCGCGCGTGGCGCTGCGGGTCAACGATTACGTGATCGAGGCCCTGCTCAACAGCGAGGCCGTGCCGCCGCGAGCGACGCTGGACAAGCTCGCCGACGCCATCACCGGGCTGGAGTACTTTGTCGAGTCCACCCGCGAGCGCCGACCGGAGCCGGAGAAGATGCTGGCGATGGCCGCCGAGCGCTTGGCCGAGCTGGGATTCCCGGTTCAGGCCGAGGCGCAGCCGGAAGACCGGGCGCAGGCGGCCAGCCTGTCCGGGATGCTGGCCGAGACCCAGGTCCGCGGGGAGCCGGCGCAGCCCGCAGAGCCGCCCATCGAGGTGCCCGAGGAGGCGCCCGCCGCGTGGGTGGAGACCGAGATGGCCGAGCCACCGCCCGCGCAAGAAGAGGCGCCGGCGCAGGCGGGCGAGCCGGAGGCGGCCCACGAAGCCGCCCCCACCCCCGTGCCCGAGTGCGAGCCGGAGCCCCTGCCGGAGCCCGAGCCCCCGCCCGCCGTGGTCGGCGAGGCTGAGCTGGCCGAGACCCAGCCGGCCGGTACCGCGGCCGAGTCGCCTCCGGTCGCGGAGCCGGAGCCGGTGACGCAGCCCGAGCCGGAGCCGGTAGCGCAAACGCAGGCCCCTGAAGCCGCCGACGAGGCGGCAGCAAAACCGCCGCCGGCGGACGCCGCCATGCCGGCGCTGGCCCCCGACGCGGACCCCGAGACGGTCGAGATCTTCATCGAGGAGGCCGAGGAGATCCACGAGGCACTGGGCGAGTCGTACGGGCGCTGGCGTGCCGACCGCCAGGACCAGGAGGCCCTGGTCGAGCTGCGGCGCAGCTTCCACACCCTCAAGGGCAGCGGCCGGCTGGTGGGCGCCCAGCTGATGGGCGAGTACGCCTGGGCGATCGAGAATATGCTGAACCGGGTCATCGACGGCACGGTCGCGGCGAGCAACGCGGTCGTCGACCTGATGGACCAGGCGGTTGAAGCCCTGCCCGGGCTGATCGCGCAGCTGCGCGGCGAGGGCCGGCCGGACGTCGACATCGCGATGATCCTCGAGGGTGCGGAGTTCCTGGCCCTGCGGCCGGGTCGTCAGGAGCGGGCCCTGGAGCGGCGCGCCGCGGACAAGGCGCCAGCGGGTGGCCCGGAGAAGGGCGCCGCGCAGGCGCCGGCGGAGCCGGCGGGCGAAGTCGAGGCCATGGATCCGGTGCTGTACGAGATCTTCAGCCAGGAGACCGAGGTCCACCTCGCCACCATCAGGGAGTTCCTCGATCACTGTCACGCGGCGAGCGGCGTGTGCGAGGTCAACGATTCGCTGCTGCGCGCGCTGCATACCCTGCACGGCAGCGCCCGGATGGCGGGGGTGCGCAGCATCGCCGAGCTCACCGGCGCGCTGGAGCGCTTCGCCAAGCTGCTGCACAAGAATCACGGCCCGTTCACGCACGAGACCTTGCCGGTCCTGGAGGAAGCGCTGGCGCTGATCCGCAAGATCTTCGCGCACCTCAACGACCCGCGGCAGCCGCTGCCGGAGATCGGCATCCTGCTCGCCCGCATCGACGAGCTGGAAGGCAAGGAGCACACCACCCAGATACTGCGCATCGAGGGCGTCATGCCCGGGGAAGGCGCGCCCGCAGGCTCCCCGGAGCCGACGGCGAAGGACCAGGTGACGGTGTTCCTCGAAGAGGCCGCCGATCTCGTCGATGCCGCCGAGATCGACGTGCAGCACTGGGCCGAGGCGCCGGCCGAGCCCGAGCTGCCGGCCCGCATCCAGCGCGGCTTCCACGCCATCAAGGGCGGTGCGCGGATGGCGGGCGTGACGGCGATCGGTGACCTCGCCCACGCGCTGGAGTCGCTGCTGGAGAGCATGGCGGGCCGCGGCGCCGAGCGCGAGACCATCGACACGGTCCAGGCGGGCATCGACCGCATCGCCGAGATGCTCAACCAGGTGGCCCAGGTGGCTACGGTGCAGCCCGCCCTCGACCTGATCGCCACGGTCGACAAGCTGGTCTCCAGCGCCGGGGAGCGCACCGCCGAGCCCGCTCCGGCGACGGAGGTCGATCTCACCGGCGAGGACCATCACCCGACGCTGGAGCTGCCGCGCGATGCCGTCGAGAGCATGCTCGAAGCGAGCGCAGGCGACCTGCAGGCCTCCGGCGCCGAGGAGTACCTCAGCGAACTCGCCGACGTCTTCCTGGAGGAGGCCGAGGAGATCCTCGACCGCGCCGAGACCACCCTCGAGGAGTGGGACAACCATCCGGGCCAGACCGGCCTGGTGCGCGAGCTCGAGCGCCAGCTGCACACGCTCAAGGGCGGCGCGCGCATGGCCGATCTCGCCGCCGTGGCCGATCTCAGCCACGCCGTCGAGTCCCTGCTCAAGGCCGTGGGCAGCGGCCGCGTCGACACCGGTCGCGAGCTGTTCGTGATCCTGCACGAGGCGGTCGACACCCTCACCGGCATGGTCGAGCAGGTGCGTGCCGGCCGCGCGCCGGCCGCCGCCGCCGACCTGATCCACTCCATCGAGTCGATCGCCAGCGGCGGCCTGGCCGTCGAGGTCGACGAGGAGCTGACGCCGCCGCCTAGCGAGGGCGCCGAGGACGGTCCGCCGACCATGGCGCTGGCCCGCGAAGAGGTCGACGAGTTCGAGCCCGGCGAGCCCGCGCCGGCCGATCCCACCCCCCCCGCGCCGGTCGCGGCGCCCGCTTCCGGCGCCTCCGGCATGGACATAACATTGCCGGGCGAGGCCACCGAGCTCACGGCGATCTTCGTCGAGGAGGCCGAGGAGCTCATCGAGTCGATCGAGACCACGCTCAACCACTGGTCGACGAACCCTTCCAACGCCGGCCTGGTGCGCACCCTGGAGCGCAACCTCCACACCCTCAAGGGCGGGGCGCGCATGGCCGGGATCACGGCCATCTCGGATCTCAGCCACGCGGTCGAGTCGCTGTTGCACGCGGTGGCCGACGGTCGGGTGGAGGTGTCGCGCGAGATGTTCAACGCCCTGCACCAGGCGGTCGATGCGCTCTCCGCGATGGTCGAGTCGCTGCGCCGGCAGGAGAGGCCGCAAGGCCTGCCGCCCTTGATCGGGGTGATCGAGTCGCTGGCCAGTGGCGAGGACCGCACGCCGGAGTCCACCATCATGGAGATTCCGCGCGAGCTCGCCGATCAGCTCGCCGCGACCGCGGCGGTGCTCTCGCCCGAGCCCGAGGAGAGTCCGGCCGGCGCCCCGGCGGACGAGGGCCCGCGCGAGGCCGCGTCCGAGGAGCCGGCGCCCGGTGCGGGCGACGAAAAGGACGGCGACTGGGTGGTGCCCTCGATCGAGGAGATCACCGGCGAGCACGGCGCCAAGCAAGCCGATGAAGAGGCGCAGCCCGAGGCAGCGGACCCGGGCGTCGAGGTCGACGAGGACGGCGGCGAGCGGCGAACGACGCCGCGTGTGCAGCACGAGACCATCCGCGTGCGCGCCGACCTGATCGACGACCTGGTCAACTATGCCGGCGAGGTCGGCATCTATCGCTCGCGACTCGAGCAGCAGAGCCTGACCTTCCGCGGCAACCTCACCGAGCTCGAGGAGACGGTGAGCCGCCTCAACCACCAGCTGCGCAACCTCGAGATCGAGACCGAGGCGCAGATCCTGTACCGCTACGAGAAGGACCGCGAGGCGGGCCGCGAGAAGCAGGAATTCGACCCGCTGGAGCTCGACCGTTTCTCCACCATGCAGCAGCTGTCGCGGGCGCTGGCCGAGAGCGTCAACGACCTCAACAACCTGCGCGAGATGCTCGGTGGCCTGAACCGCGAGTCCGAGACTCTGCTGCTGCAGCAGTCGCGGGTGGCGAACGTCCTGCAGGAAGGCCTGATGCGCTCGCGCATGGTGCAGTTCGGCGGCCTGATGCCGCGCATGCGCCGCATCGTGCGCCAGACCTGCCAGGAGGTCGGCAAGTGGGCGAAGCTGCGGGTCGAGGGCGCGGGCGTGGAGATGGACACCACGGTCATCGATCGCATCCTGCCCGCCCTTGAGCACATCCTGCGCAACGCGGTCGCGCACGGCATCGAGGCGCCCGAGCTGCGCCGTTCCCGGGGCAAGGATGAGACCGGCGTCATCCAGCTCGACCTGACGCGCGACGGACCCGACGTAGTGATCCGGATCGCCGACGACGGCGGCGGCATCGACACCGCGGCGATCCGGCGCAAGGCGATCGATCGTGGGCTGATCAAGCCCGACGTCAAGCTGCGCGACGAGGACCTCGCCCAGCTGGTGCTCGAGTCGGGCCTGAGCACCGCGGCCAAGGTCACGCAGGTGTCGGGCCGCGGCGTGGGCATGGACGTCGTGATGAGCGAGGTCAAGCAGCTCGGCGGCAGCGTCGGCATCGAATCCAAGATCGGGCGCGGGGCCGTGTTCTCGCTGCGCATCCCGTTCACGCTGGCCATCAACCGCGCCCTGCTGGTGGCGGCGGGCGAGACCCTCTACGCCATCCCGCTCGCCAACGTGGTGGGCATCGCCCGGGTCACCCGCGAGGAGCTCGAGCGTTTCGTCTCCGGCGAGGCCAAGAGCTTCGACTACGCGGGCGGCACTTACGCTTACCGCAACCTGGGGGCGCTGCTCACCGGCCAGGCCAGCCGCCCGCACGAGACCGACGACCGCATCCCGTTCCTGATGGTGCGCGCCGGCGACCAGTACACGGCGCTGCACATCGACGGCATCCTGGGAAGCCGCGACGTGGTGGTGAAATCGCTCGGGCGCCAGCTGAGCTCCGTCAAGGGCCTGTACGGCGCGACCATCCTCGCCGACGGGCGCGTGGTGCTGATCCTCGACATCGGCGCCCTGATCCACCGCGGCGTGCTCAAGGAGGCCGCCGCCGGCGAGCCGCGGGAGGCCGTCAAGGGCACGGGCAAGCCGGTAGTGATGGTGGTGGACGATTCGATCACCATCCGCAAGGTCACCTCGCGGCTGCTGGAGCGCCACGAGATGGAGTCGGTGACCGCGCGCGACGGGCTCGACGCCCTGACGGTGATGGAGGAGCGGGTGCCCGACGTCATGCTGCTCGATATCGAGATGCCGCGCATGGACGGCTACGATCTCGCCACCCACATGCGCAGCGACGAGCGGCTCAAGGGCGTGCCGATCATCATGATCACCTCGCGCACCGGCGACAAGCACCGCCAGCGCGCGATGGAGATCGGTGTCGATCGTTACCTCGGCAAGCCCTACCAGGAGGCCGAGCTGATCTCGGTCATCAACGAGATGCTGGAGCAGTCCGCGGCCGGCGGCGGCTGACGGTCAAGCCCCGAGCAGAGGTCCTGATGCATGCGTGACGCCGCGGCCGAGGTGCGCAGCCTCCTGATCCCGCTCGACGGGGAGTACCTGCTGGTGCCGAACTCCACGGTCGCCGAGATCCTCACCCAGCGCGAGACGCGCACCGTCCCCGAGGCGCCGGCCTGGTTCAGCGGCATGCTCTCGTGGCGCAACCAGACGGTCCCGGTGATCTCGTTCGAGGCGATCAGCGGGCGCCAGACGCCGGCGATCAGCCCGCGCACGCGGCTCGCGGTGTTCAACACCGTCGGGGCGAACCCCGCGTACCTGCGCTTCTACGCCATCCAGACTCAGGGCTTCCCTTCCCTGATCAACATCGACAGCAGCAGCATTGCCCCGCTGGGCGGTTCCGAGGACATTCCGGACGCGGTGGCCTGCAAGGTGCTGGTGGCCGGGCGACCGGCCAGCATACCCAACCTGGACTATCTCGAGGGCCGGCTGGTCGACCGTCGTCAGTTGCACGCCGGCGCCTGAGGCGCCGGGCCTCAGCCCAGGTCCCCCCACAGGCACTGGATGGCCGCCAGCGCGGCCAGCGGCGCGGTCTCGGTGCGCAGGATGCGCGGTCCGATCCGGGTCGCCACGAAGCCGTTACGCTCGGCCGCCGCGAGTTCGGGCTCGCTGAGCCCGCCCTCCGGTCCCGCGAGCAGGGTGAGCGACGGCCCGATCGGGTCCAGAGAACGAAGGGTCCGCCCGCCACGCGGATCGAGGACGATGCGGGTGCCGGCATGCCCCCAGGTCAGCCAGTCGGCAAGCGCGGCGGGCGGCTCCAGCGCCGGCAGGCGGTTGCGCCCGCACTGCTCGCAGGCCGCAATCACCACCGCCTGCCAGTGCGCCAGCCGGCGCTCCGCGCGCTCGCCCTCGAGGCGCACCTGACAGAACTCGCTGTGCAGCGGGGCGATTGCGCTCACGCCCAGCTCCACCGCCTTGCGCACGGTGTAGTCCATGCGCTCGCCGCGCGAGATGCACTGCGCGAGCGTGACCGGCAGGGGGGATTCGCATTCGCGCTCTTGACGGGCGCCGAGCCGTACCCGAGCCCCGCGCTTGTCGAACTCGGCTAGCTCGGCATCGTACTCGCCGCCGGCGCCGTCGAAGATCGTCAGGGCCGCACCGGCGCGCAGGCGCAGCACGCGCCCCAGGCGCAGAGCGGTGTCCGCGGGCAACTCCACGGTTTGTCCCGGCCCCGGCAGCCGCGGATGGTAGACCCGCGGGTTGCGCACCCGGGCCTCCGGCCGGATCGCGAGATCTGCTACTTCTCGGGTAGTTCGGTCTGCGCGTAGCGGGTGAGGTCGGCCACGTCCTGCGGGTTGAGCAGCAGCTCGCCGCTCATGTAGCGCTCCATCAGCTCGCCCATCGACACCATGCCGGCGCCCGGCTGCCCGAAGATGGCCTTGTGAAAGACCTCCCAGGGATTGACCCGCGCGTAGGTGCCGATGAACTCGGGGGCCTGCATCGACTTGAAGTTGAAGTTCTTGCCGTCGACGCCGTGGCACTTGGCGCAGACCTGCCCGAACATGCGCTTGCCGCGCGCCGCGTCGCCGGCGACCTCGCCGGTCTCCGGGTTGATGTAGCGGTCCATGTCGATCTGGCCGCGGCTGACGAAGGTGGCGATCAGGCGCAGCGAGTCGTCGGGGATCTGCTCACGGGTGTAGCGGTGCGTGCCGTCACGCAGCACGCGCTCGATCTGCGAGATCGGTCTTCCGGCGGCGGCACGAATCCCGGCGATGCCGGTGAAGTTCGAGCCCTTGGCGTAGGCGCCGTCCTTGCCCTTGTAGTCCCAGCCGTGGCATTGCTTGCAGCGCCAGGTTACGCCGCCCGACTTCGAGGTGCCCTTCGGATAGCTCGGGTGGGAGCGCTCCGGCGCGGGCTGTCCCAGCACCGTGTACCAGTTGTCGTACATCTGCCCGCCGCGAATGATGGTCCAGACCTCGTCCAGCGACAGCGTCTCGCGTCCGGTGTGGTTGGCGGCCAGCGCGGGAGCTCCGACGCACGCAAGCAACACCATCGAGACCATCTTGCTACGCAGCCCAGTCATGTATTCCTCCCCGTCGGCCAATCGCTACGGAATCGTTGCGATTCTAGCCTTTTTTGCCGCTCGATTGCACACGCTAATCGCCGCGCGTGGCCGCCTCGATGCCTGCGCGCGCGACCTCGCCCAGCCAGCGGATCTGCTCGGGCGTGATGACATAGGGCGGCATGAAATAGACGACGTTTCCGAGCGGGCGCAGCAGCGCGCCCGCGGCGAGCGCGTGCTCGTAGACCTTCAGCCCGCGTCGTTCCTGCCAGGGGTATGGTTCGCCCCGCGCCTTGTCGGCCACCATCTCCAGCGCAAGGATCATCCCGCACTGGCGCACCTCGCCGACGTGCGGGTGCTCGGCGAGGCCGGCGCCGACCTCGGTCAGGCAGGAGGCCAGCTCGCGGTTGCGCTCGAGCACCGGCTCGGTGGCGAAGATCTCGAGCGTGGCCAGCGCCGCAGCGCAGCCCAGCGGGTTGCCGGTGTAGCTGTGCGAGTGCAGGAAGGCGCGCAGCGTTGCGTAGTCGTCGTAGAAGGCCTGGTAGATCGCGTCGCGCGTCAGCACGGCGGCCAGCGGCAGGTAGCCCCCGGTCAGACCCTTCGACAGACAGAGGAAGTCGGGCGTGATCCCGCCCTGCTCGCAGGCGAAGAGCGTGCCGGTGCGGCCGAAGCCGACCGCGATCTCGTCGGCGATGAGATGAACGCCGTGGCGGTCGCAGGCCTCGCGCAGGAGCTCTAGATAAACCGGGTGGTACATGCGCATGTTGCCGGCGCACTGCACCAGCGGCTCGACGATCACCGCGCAGACCTCGTCGGCATGGCGGGCGAGGGTCTGCTCCATCAGGCCGAACATGCGCTCGCTGTGCTCGCGCCAGCCGCTGCCCGGCTCGCGCCCGTGGCAGTCCGGGCTCGGGACGGTGATCGCCTCCATCAGCAGCGGTCGATAGGTGTCCTTGTACAGGGCGACGTCCCCGACCGCCAGCGCGCCCAGGGTCTCGCCGTGGTAGCTGTTGCCGAGCGTCACGAAGCGGGTCTTGCCGGGCAGACCCTGGTTGCGCCAGTAGTGGAAGCTCATCTTGAGCGCGACCTCGACCGCCGAGGAGCCGTTGTCGGCGAAGAAGCAGCGCTGCAGCCCAGGCGGCGCGATGGCCGCGAGGCGCTCGGCGAGCTCGATCGCCGGCTGGTGGGTGAAGCCGGCGAGCAGCACGTGCTCCAGGGTGTCGATCTGGCGCTTGACTGCCGCGCCGATGCGCGGGTTGGCGTGGCCGAACAGGTTGACCCACCAGGAGCTGATCGCGTCCAGGTAGCGCCGGCCCTCGAAGTCCTCCAGCCAGACGCCCTCGCCGCGCCGGATGGGTACCAGCGGCAGCGACTCGTGGTCCTTCATCTGGCTGCAGGGGTGCCAGAGGCAGGCGAGATCGCGCTCGGTCCAGTGCTTGTTTCGGCTCATGTTGGCGAACCCGAGCGGGTCGGCTGGCGGGCCAGGTGTGCGGCGTCGATCAGCCGAGATCGAGCGCGTTCCAGATCGCGGTGGTCGGCCCGGCCTGATTCATGGTGTAGAAATGGATGCCCGGGGCGCCGCCCTCGAGCAGCCGCCGGCACAGGGCGGTGACCACCTCCAGGCCAAAGGCGCGGATCGCGTCGCGGTCGTCGCCGAAGCCCTCCAGCCGCCTGCGGATCCAGCGCGGGATCTCCGCGCCGCAGGCATCGGAGAAGCGTGCCAGCTGGGTGTAGTTGGTGATCGGCATCACGCCCGGCACGATCGGCAGGTCGAGGCCCAGGCGCCGGCAGTCGTCGACGAAACGGAAGTAGGCGTCGGGATTGTAGAAGTACTGCGTGATGGCGCCGTCGGCCCCCGCTCTCACCTTGCGCGCGAAGTTCTGCAGGTCCTTGTCGGCGTTCGGTGCCTGGGGGTGATACTCGGGGTAGGCGGCGACCTCGATGACGAAGTGATCACCGGTCTCGGCGCGGATGAACTCGACGAGCTCGTTGGCGAAGCGAAACTCGCCGGGCGTGGCCATGCCCGAGGGCATGTCGCCGCGCAGCGCGACCAGCCGCGCGATGCCGCGCTCGCGATAGAGCGCGAGCAGGTCGCGGATGCTCTCGCGGCTCGAGCCGATGCAGGAGATGTGTGGCGCCGCCACCAGGCCCGCGTCCTGGATGGCGAACACCGCCTCCACCGTGCGTTCGCGCGTCGAGCCGCCGGCGCCGTAGGTGACCGAGAAATAGGCCGGCTGCAGCGCGGCGAGCCGCTCGCGCGCGGCGGCCAGCTTGAGCGCGCCCTCGTCGCTCTTGGGCGGAAAGAACTCGCAGCTGAAGGTGCGTTCGGGCATGGCTCAGGCCGAGGTCATGAATGATGCGGTTGGGAAAAGGGAAAGGATAAGAGGGGGGAGGGGATCTGTCGGCCCGCGGCCGACGCCGGGATCTCATCGACCCGTGCGCGGCTGGCGCACACGCTCCCTTTACATCCTTCCCCTTTTCTCTTTCCTCTTTCCCCCGCCCTGATCAATACCGGTAATGATCCGGCTTGTAGGGCCCGTCGACCGGCACCCCGATGTACCTGGCCTGCTCGGGGGTCATCTCGGTGAGCTTGGCGCCGATCTTGGCGAGGTGCAGTCGCGCGACCTCCTCGTCGAGCTGCTTCGGCAGCACGTAAACTTTGTTCTCGTAGTTCTCGCCGCGGCTCCAGAGCTCGATCTGCGCCAGCACCTGGTTGGTGAAGGAGCTCGACATGACGAAGCTTGGGTGGCCGGTGGCGCAGCCGAGGTTCACCAGTCGGCCCTCGGCGAGCAGGATGATGCGCTTGCCGTCCGGGAAGATGATGTGATCGACCTGCGGCTTGACGTTCTCCCAGGTGTAGCGGCGCAGGCCCGCGACGTCGATCTCGGAGTCGAAGTGCCCGATGTTGCAGACGATCGCCTGGTTCTTCATCGCCGCCATGTGGTCGTGGCCGATGACGTTCACGTTGCCGGTCGCGGTGACGAAGATGTCGGCCTTGTCGCAGGCCTCCTCCATGGTCATTACCCGGAATCCCTCCATCGCCGCCTGCAGCGCGCAGATGGGGTCGATCTCGGTGACCCACACCGTGGCGCCGAGCCCGCGGAAGGCCTGGGCGCAGCCCTTGCCCACGTCGCCGTAGCCGAGCACCACGCAGATCTTGCCGGCGATCATCACGTCGGTGGCGCGCTTGATGCCGTCCATCAGCGACTCGCGGCAGCCGTAGAGGTTGTCGAACTTCGACTTGGTCACCGAGTCGTTGACGTTGATGGCGGGGAACGGCAGGGAGCCCTCCTTCTCCATCACGTAGAGCCGGTGCACGCCCGTGGTGGTCTCCTCGGTCACGCCGCTAATGCCGGCCAGCACCTTGGAGTACCAGCCCGGGTGGCTTTCCAGGCGCTCGCGGATGGCCGCGAACAGCACCGTCTCCTCCTCGTTGCTCGGGTTGGCGATCACGGTGGGGTCGCGCTCGGCGCTGGCGCCGAGGGTGATCAGCAGCGTCGCGTCGCCGCCGTCGTCGAGGATCATGTTGGCGCTGCCGCCGTCCGCCCACTCGAAGATCCGGTGGGTGTAGTCCCAGTACTCGACCAGGCTCTCGCCCTTGTGCGCGAACACCGGCGTGCCGCCGGCGGCGACCGCGGCGGCCGCGTGGTCCTGGGTCGAGAAGATGTTGCACGAGGCCCAGCGCACGTCGGCGCCGAGCTCGCGCAGCGACTCGATCAGCACCGCGGTCTGGATGGTCATGTGCAGGGAGCCGGCGATGCGCGCGCCCTTGAGCGGTTGCGCGTCGCGGTAGCGTGCGCGCACCGCCATCAGGCCGGGCATCTCGGTCTCGGCGATGGCGATCTCGCGGCGGCCCCATTCGGCGAGCGAGATGTCGGCGACCTTGTAGTCGGGTGAGAGGTTCTTGGCCGGTTCGTTCATAGTTGATTCCTCAAACAAGAACGAGCGCCGTTGTTACCGTTGACCGTTCGCCGAGCCTGGCAGGAGGCCGAGCCTCCCGTTGCAACGCTCCTCGGCGTCCGGAGCCGCGTGCTGCGGCTTTTGCGATTGCCCTGGCGGTCGTGCTCGGGGTCGGGCCCCGTCGCGGAGTGCGGCCCCGATCGGCGTCTTCGCCGCCCGAGCCGCTCCCGGTACCGCCTCATGCCATTGCGTTTCTCCGTGTCGCCCGCGTGCCGCTCAGAGCCCGGCCGCGTCGCGCAGCGCCGCAGCGCGGTCGGTGCGCTCCCAGGTGAACTCCGGCTCCTCGCGCCCGAAGTGCCCGTAGGCCGCGGTCTTGCGGTAGATGGGCCGTACTAGGTCGAGCATCTTGATGATGCCATAGGGGCGCAGGTCGAAGTGCGCGCCGATCAGCGCCTCGATCTTCTCGTCGCTGAGGCGCCCGGTGCCGAAGGTCTCGACCGAGATCGAGGTCGGCTCGGCCACGCCGATGGCGTAGGAGATCTGGATCTCGCAGCGCTCCGCCAGCCCCGCCGCCACCACGTTCTTGGCCACGTAGCGAGCCGCGTAGGCCGCCGAGCGGTCCACCTTGGACGGGTCCTTGCCCGAGAAGGCGCCGCCGCCGTGGCGCGCCGCCCCGCCGTAGGTGTCGACAATGATCTTGCGCCCGGTGAGGCCGCAGTCGCCCACCGGGCCGCCGATCACGAAGCTGCCGGTGGGGTTGATGTGGTACTTGGTCCCCTTGTGCAGCCACTTGGGCGGCAGCACCGGCTGGATGATGTTCTCCATCACCGCCTCGCGCAGGTGATCGTAGTCGATGTCCGGGTCGTGCTGGGTGGAGAGCACAACGGCGTCGATGGCGGTGGCCTTGCCGTCCTGGTAGCGCAGCGTCACCTGGCTCTTGGCGTCGGGGCGCAGCCAGGGCAGCACGTGGGTCTTGCGCATCTCCGCCTGGCGCTGCACCAGCCGGTGGGCGAAGGTGATCGGGGCCGGCATCAGCACGTCGGTCTCGTCGGTGGCGTAGCCGAACATTAGGCCCTGGTCGCCCGCGCCCTGCTCCTCGGGGCTCTTGCGATCGACGCCCTGGGCGATGTTCGAGGACTGCTTGCCGATCAGCGACATCACCGCGCAGGTCGAGCCGTCGAAGCCCACGTCCGAGCTGGTGTAGCCGATGTCGCTCACCACCGCGCGCACCAACTCGTCGAGGTCGACCCAGGCATCGGTGCTGATCTCGCCCGCCACGACCACCGCGCCGGTCTTGATCAGGGTCTCGCAGGCCACGCGGGCGTTGGCCGGGTTGGGGTCGAGCTCGAGGATGGCGTCGAGCACGGCGTCGGAGATCTGGTCGCAGATCTTGTCCGGATGGCCCTCCGAGACCGACTCGGAGGTGAACAGATAGCTCTTGCTCATATAGCTTGGGTCTCGCTCCTGCAGGCCGGCGCCGAGGGGGCGCCGCCTGGTCCGCCCGGCCGCCGCGTCCCCCGGTCGACCGCGAAAGGGCCGAAGAATACCGTAGATGCGCCAGTTTTCGCCACCGTCCTGGGGCGGGCGCGGGGCCAGGTTGGAACTGCGGGCCGCACTCGGCTATACCTGTGCACTGGCCCGCCCAGCGAAGCGCCGCCCAGCGCGCGAAAGGAAGCCCCGATGATCCGCCTCGAGACCCCCGTCTGCGACTTCGGCCGCCCGGCCCCCGATTTCAGCCTGCCCGGCGTGGACGGCAGGACCTGGACGCTCGCCGACTGCCGCGGGGAGCGCGGCACCCTGGTGATGTTCATCTGCAACCATTGCCCCTACGTCAAGGCGATACGCGAGCGCCTGGTGCGCGATGCGCGCGAGCTGCTCGAGCACGGCGTGAAGAGCGTGGCCATCATGTCCAACGACCCCACCGACTACCCCGAGGACTCCTTCGAGCAGATGCAGAAGGTCGCGCGCGAGCTCGATTTCCCCTTTCCCTACCTGCTCGACGAGAGCCAGGCCGTGGCCCAGGCCTACGGCGCGGTCTGCACCCCGGACTTCTTCGGCTTCAACGCCGAGCTCGGCCTGCAGTACCGGGGCCGCCTCGACGCCAGCACCAAGGACACCGCGCCGCCCGGCGCGAGCCGCGACCTGTTCGAGGCCATGAAGCGGGTGGCGGCCACCGGCGAGGGGCCCGCCGAGCAGATACCGAGCATGGGATGCTCGATCAAGTGGCGCTCCGAGGACAGCTGAGCAGGGCCTGGCGGCGGCCGATAAGCCCAGCCGAATATTATGATAAAAATATTTTAGATAAGCTTACCCTTATCTCGTATTGCCCCCCCGCCCGAAATTCGGGAATAATGGCTCGCCCTTAGAACCCGAGGCGCCGCCGGCCCCAGCGGCCACAGTCGCGCCCGGGCCGGCCGCCCCGCGCCGCCGCCCGGGGGCCGCAAGCGCCCGCCACTGAAGCTCGCCTGAGCCACCGCAGAAGGAGACGGTCTCATGCCCTCGCGTCGTGAACTCGCCAACGCCGTGCGCGCCCTCAGCATGGACGCGGTCCAGAAGGCCAAGTCCGGGCACCCGGGCGCCCCCATGGGGATGGCCGACATCGCCGAGGTGCTCTGGAACGACTTCCTCGAGCACAACCCCGCCAACCCGCGCTGGCCCGACCGCGACCGCTTCGTGCTCTCCAACGGTCACGGCTCCATGCTGCTCTACTCGCTGCTGCACCTGAGCGGCTACGAGCTCTCGATCGACGATCTGCGCGCCTTTCGCCAGCTGCACTCCAAGACGCCGGGACACCCGGAGTACGGCTACACGCCCGGGGTCGAGACCACCACCGGCCCGCTCGGCCAGGGCCTGGCGAACGCCGTCGGCATGGCCATCTCGGAGAAGGTGCTCGCCGGGCAGTTCAACCGCGAGGGTCACCGGGTCGTCGACCACTACACCTACGTGTTCGCGGGCGACGGCTGCCTGATGGAAGGCATCTCGCACGAGGTCTGCTCGCTGGCCGGCACGCTCGGCCTGGGCAAGCTGATGGTCTTCTGGGACGACAACGGCATCTCCATCGACGGCCACGTCGAGGGCTGGTTCACCGACGACACCGCCAAGCGCTTCGAGGCCTACGGCTGGCACGTGATCCGCGGCATCGACGGCCACGACCCCGAGCAGGTGCGCCGGGCGGTGCAGGAGGCGCGCGCGGTCAACGACAAGCCCTCGCTGCTGTGCTGCAAGACCGTGATCGGCTACGGGGCGCCCAACCTGTGCGGCAGCCACGACTGCCACGGGGCGCCGCTCGGCGACGACGAGGTGGCCGCCGCGCGCAAGAACCT
>JBFKOE010000016.1:0-17336 GCA_041629015.1 Gammaproteobacteria bacterium | reverse complement strand
GGGCTCGCAGGTGTCGCTGACCTATGATCTGCCGCTCAGCGAGGTGGTGCTCGACTTCTTCGATCGGCTGAAGTCGGTGAGCAGGGGTTACGCTTCCTTCGACTACGAGTTTGCGCGATTTCAGGCCGCGCCGCTGGTCAAGCTGGATGTGCTGATCAACGGTGAGCGCGTCGATGCCCTGTCCGTCATCACCCATCGCGAGCAGGCCGAGCCTCGTGGCCGGGAGTTGACCGAGCGCATGAAGGAGATCATTCCCCGGCAGATGTTCGAGGTAGCGATCCAGGCGGCCATCGGCAACAAGGTCCTGGCGCGCACCACGGTCAAGGCGCTGCGCAAGAACGTCACCGCCAAGTGTTACGGTGGCGACGTCACCCGCAAGCGCAAGCTGCTGGAGAAGCAGAAGGCGGGCAAGAGACGCATGAAGCAGGTCGGCCGCGTCGAGATACCCCAGGAGGCCTTCCTGGCGGTGTTGCAGGTCGGCAAGAAGTAAGGGTGGACCCTGAAGTGACGAAACCGAGCAGATCTGCGGGAACATTGCGACATGGATCTTGATTTCGCGGCACTGCTGGTGCTCGCGACGCTGCTCAGCGGCGTGATCTGGGGCCTCGACGCATGGTTGTGGGCCCCGAAGAGGCGCGCCTCGGCGGTGCAGGGCGAGGCCGGGGGGCAGGCGGCCGCCGCGCCGGCGAAGGAACCGGTGATCGTCGAGTATGCGCGCTCGTTCTTCCCGATCCTGCTCGCCGTTCTGGTCCTGCGCTCGTTCATCGTCGAGCCGTTTCGCATTCCCTCGGGCTCGATGTTGCCGACGCTCGAGATCGGCGACTTCATACTGGTCAACAAATTCTCCTATGGCTTGCGGTTACCGGTGAGCAACACCAAGATCGCCGATCTTGGCAGCCCGGAGCGCGGCGACGTCGTCGTGTTCCGGTTTCCCGGGGACCCGAAGGTCGACTACATCAAGCGCGTGGTCGGCGTGCCGGGCGACCAGATACGCTATGTGCGCAAGCGTCTGCTGGTGAACGGCCAGCCGGTCGACATCGAGCGCGTCGGCGAGGCGAGCTTGACGCCGGGCGTGGGCAACGGATCCTATGATCAGTATCGGGAGAACCTGGACGGCAAGGTGCACAGTATCCTGGTCCACAAGAACTATGGCTATGCGGAATACCCCTGCCTCGAGGGCGACGGCTACCGGGTCCCGGTCGGCCACTACTTCGTGATGGGGGACAACCGGGACAACAGCAACGACAGCCGCTTCTGGTGCGGGGTGCCGGAGGCGAACCTGGTCGGCAAGGCCTTCTTCATCTGGATGAACTGGAACTCGGACCGGGGCGGAATCGGCTGGCAGCGCATCGGCAACTCGATCGACTAGCCGCAGGCGTGAACTTGGAAGGGAGGGCGACCATGAAGACGAACATTCGAGGCCAGCGCGGCATGACCTTCATCGGCCTGCTGGTGGTGCTTTCGCTGATCGCGTTCTTCACGCTGCTGGTGTTGCGCCTGTTCCCGCCCTACATGGAAAACTTTTCGGTGAGTTCCTCCGTGAAATCGCTGCAGCAGGAGGTCGGGATCGCGTCCAAGTCGCCGGCGGTGATCAAGGATCTGCTGAAGAAACGGCTCGACGTCAATGACGTCAAGAACGTGAAACCCGAACACGTCAAGATCACCCGCGTCAAGGACGGCCTGCTGCGCGTGGAAGTCGTCTACGATGTGCGGGTGCCGATCGCGGGCAACGTGGACGCGATCGTCAGCTTCAGCGAGGCAGTGGAACTGCGTAACCAGTGACCGAGGGACTGGGCAGTCTGGCGCGCAAGCTGGGGGTGGCGGTACGGGATCCCGAACTGTTCGAGCGCGCGCTGACCCATCGCAGCGCCGGCAGCGCCCACAACGAGCGCCTCGAGTACCTGGGCGATGCCCTGCTCGGCTTCGTGGTCGCCGAGCAGCTTTATCGGCGTTTCCCGCAGGCCAGCGAGGGCGACCTGAGCCGATTGCGCGCGGCGCTGGTGCGCAAGCAGACCCTGGCAGCGGTCGCGCATGAGCTGGGGCTCGGCGAGCACATTCGACTCGGCCCCGGCGAGCTGAAGAGCGGCGGCTTTCGCCGCGAGTCGATCCTCGCCGACGCGCTGGAAAGCCTGTTCGGAGCGGTCTACCTCGACAGCGGCTTCGACACGGCCGCCGCTGTGGTCCGCCGCCAGCTGGAGGCGCAGGTGGCGGCGCTGCCCGATCCGCAGGAGCTCAAGGACCCGAAGACGCGCCTGCAGGAGTTGCTGCAGGGAAGGCAGCTGCCGCTGCCCGAGTACCGGGTGGTGGAAACCAGCGGGGAGCCGCATCGCATGAACTTCGTGGTCGAATGCAACGTTCCCGGACTTGCCGATGCGGTGCGCGGAAGCGGCCGCAGCCGGCGCAAGGCGGAACAGTTGGCGGCGGAGCAGGCGCTTGCCCGCATGCTCGATGGCTGAAGCGGACGCCGCGCGCTGCGGTTTCATCGCCCTGGTCGGGCGGCCGAACGCCGGCAAGTCCACGCTGCTCAATCGCCTGCTCGGTTTCAAGCTGAGCATCACCTCGCCGCGACCGCAGACCACCAGGCACGTCATCCGCGGCATCCGCACCGCGGGTGACGTACAGCTGGTCTTCGTCGATACGCCAGGCCTGCACCGCAATGCCAGGAAGGCGATCAATCGCTATATGAACCGCGCCGCCAGCGGAGCGCTCGAGGGCGTCGACGCCGTGGTGCTGGTCGCCGAGGCTGGGGGCTGGACCGAGGACGACGAGGAGGTGCTGCGCCGGGTCGAGTCGGCGCAAGCCCCGGTGTTTCTGGTCCTCAACAAGATCGACCGGCTGAGCGAGCGGGACAAGCTGCTGCCGGAGATCGAGCGGCACGCGCAGCGTTACCAGTTTGCCGCCATCGTGCCGCTGAGCGCGCTTGATGGGGAGAACGTCGCGGAGCTGGAGCGCGAGCTGGTCGCCGCGATGCCCCGAGGGGCGCATCTGTTCGCCGATGATCAGGTCACCGATCGCGGGCTGCGTTTTCTCGCCGCCGAGTTGGTGCGCGAGAAGTTGACGCGCAGGCTGGGCCAGGAGCTGCCCTATGCATTGACCGTGGAGATCGAAGGGTACGAGCAGGACGAGGCGCTGACCAGGATATCGGCGCTCATCTGGGTCGAGCGCGAGAGCCAGAAGGCGATTGTCATCGGTCGCGGCGGGCAGGCGTTGAAAGCCGTCGGGCAGGCCGCGCGCCGCAGCCTGGAGGCGATGCTCGGATCCCAGGTTCACCTCAAGCTCTGGGTGAAGGTGCGCGCGGGTTGGAGCGACGACGAGCGCGCGATCCGCGCGCTTGGCTATGACGAGTATTGATCGCCGGCGCCGGGGACAAGCCGCGATGGCGACGCCGAGCGGCGCAGCTGGCGCCGGCCGCGGAGCCCGCTAGCATGAAGCACCCCGCGGTGGCGCAGCCGCAGGCGGCCGTTGTGCTGCGGGTGCGTCCGTATCGGGAGAGCAGCCTGCTGGTCGAGCTGCTGAGCGAGGGCGACGGTCGGGTCGGCGTAGTGGCCCGCGGCGCGCGCCGGCCGCGCAGCGCGCTCAAGGGTATACTGCAGCCGTTTGCCCTGATCCTCGCGTCGTGGTCGGGGCGTGGCGAGCTGGGCACGCTGCGCCACGCCGAGCGCGGCGCCCGGGCATTCGAGCTGGGCGGCGACGCCTTGCTGTGCGCCTACTACGCGGCCGAGCTGGTGCTGGTCCTGCTGGCCCGGGGCGACCCGCACCCCGCGACCTTCCAATGCCTGCGAACCTTGTTGGGGCGCCTCGGCGGACCGGGTTCCCTGCAAACGGCGCTGCGCTGGTTCGAGCTGCGCCTGTTGCAGGATCTCGGCTACGGCCTGGTACTCGATCGCGAGGCGGAAACGGGCGCGGCGATCCGCGCCGATGCGCAGTACCGCTATCGCTTGGAGCATGGCGCTGTTGCCTATGCTCCGGGCAACGGGGCCGGAATTCCGGTCGGCGGGGATACACTGATCGCGCTGCGCGAGGATCGGCTCGCAGGGCAAGAGCAGCTGCGCGAGGCCAAGACATTGTTACAGCACGCGCTGCAGCTTTATCTTGGCGAGCGTTCGCTGAAGACGCGCGAAGTGCTGAGGCAGTTGCATGAGCTGGGATGTGAGTGAACCGAGCTCCGGGCTGCGGGTGGTGACGCCGTCGAGCGCGTCAGAGATCATGTGCGGGCTTGGTCCGGGGAACTGAAATGCAGCCGATTCTGCTCGGCGTGAACATCGATCACGTCGCGACGCTCCGCCAGGCGCGCGGGACCGCTTACCCGGATATCCTGGAGGCGGCGCTGGAGGCAGAGCGCAACGGGGCGGACGGCATCACGGTGCACCTGCGCGAGGACCGGCGCCACATACAGGACCGGGACGTGGATCGGCTGCGCGCGGGTATCGGCACCCGGCTGAACCTGGAAATGGCCGTCACCGACGAGATGGTGGAGATCGCCCGCCGGGTGCGCCCGGCATACTGTTGCCTGGTGCCGGAGCGGCGCGAGGAACTGACCACGGAAGGCGGGCTGGACGTTGCCGGCCAGGCGCGGCGGGTGGCGCGCGCGGTGGATCGGCTGCGCGAGGCCGGCATTGCAGTGTCGCTGTTCATCGACCCGGATCCCGAGCAAGTGGACGCCGCCGCCGCGAGCGGCGCGCCGATCATCGAGCTGCACACCGGCTGTTACGCGGAGGCGACCGACGCCGCGGGTCGTGAGCGCGAGATCGAGCGCATCGAGCGCTCGGCGGAGCGCGCCGGCGAGCGGGCGCTGCGCGTCAACGCGGGCCATGGACTGAACTACGGCAATGTGTCGCGGATCGCGGCGCTATCGGTGCTCGAGGAGCTGAACATCGGCCACTCGATCGTCGCTCGCGCGGTGTTCGTCGGCCTGGGGGCGGCGGTCGCGGAAATGAAGTCGGTGCTGAATGCGGCGCGCACGCCATGATCCTGGGGATCGGCACGGACATCGTCTCGATTCGGCGTATGGAGGATCTGCTGCGCCGTCGCGGGGAGCGGTTGGCGCGGCGGCTCCTGTCGGCCAGGGAGCTGGAGGAGTATCGGGCGGCGCCAGACCGGGCCGCGTTTCTGGCCAAGCGCTTCGCCGTGAAGGAGGCGACCGCCAAGGCTCTGGGGACCGGCTTCCGCGAGGGCATCATCAAGGCGCATATCCGTGTGCGCCACGATGCCCTCGGGCGCCCATCGCTCGAGCTCGCCGATGCCGCGCAGGCGCGCGCGACCCAACTCGGCGTCAGGGAGTCGTGGGTGAGCGTCGCCGACGAGCGCGACTACGCCACCGCCTTCGTCGTCCTAGCGGGCGCCGACCGATGATCGATCGGTAGCGGCGGGCGCCGCCGCGAGCAGCTCGTCGATCGCCTCGGCGAGCTTGGCGAGCAGGGCGGGCAGCTCGTCCATGCCGTCACCGCCGAGCGCGCTCTCGGCGTCCCGCGTTGCCCGCATCAGGCGGGGCAGGCCGCAGTACGATGCCGAGCCGCCGAGCTTGTGGATCTCCTCGCGCAGCTGCGGCCAGTCGCGGCGCGCGCTGAGCGCGTCGATGCGGTCGCGGTGCGCGGGCAGCTCGGCCAGGAAGCCGTGGTAGATCTCCTCGCACAGCTCCCGATTGCCCCCCGCGGCCTGCAGGGCGAGTTCCAGGTCCCGCGCCGCGCCGGACCCGTGCTCGCCTGAGCGCGAGGGCGCGAACGAGGCGGCTTGACGGCCCCTGCCGCTGCCGGTGCAGGCGCTCACCGCCTCCCACAGCGCCTGCTCCTCGACCGGCTTGACCAGCAGATCGTTCATGCCCGCGTCCAGCACGCGCTGGCGCTCGTCCACGCCCGCATTGGCGGTGACAGCCACGATCGGCGCCGAGGAGCAGGGGAAGTTCCCGGCACGGATGGCGCGCGCAGCCTCCAGGCCGCTCATCTCCGGCATGTGGATGTCCATGATGATGAGATCGTAGGGATCACGCCGCGCCAGGCGGACCGCGTCCCTGCCCGTGGGCGCTTCGGTGACCTCCATGCCACTCTTGCTCAGCAGGATGCGCAGCAGGCGCGCATTGATGGGGTTGTCTTCCACCACCAGCGCGCGCAGGCCGGTGAAGCGGTCATCGCCGCTGTGCGTCGGCGCGCGCACCGTGGCCGAATCGCCACGGCGCACCACGGCGTGGCCGCGCACGGCGAGCCGCTCGATCTGGGTTCGCAGCTCCGCCGAGCGCACGGGCTTGTCGATGCACGCCGCCGCACAGTCGCGGCACTGGCGCGCCATTTCCTCGCGACCGGCGTTCCAGGAGAGCACCACGACCCGATCGCGTGCTCCGCCGGCAACCTGGTCGACCAGCTCGCGACACTGGCGCGCCTCCAGCTCTCGGTGCGAGATTCCCAGCACCGCCAGCGGCGGCTCAGCTCCCTCGGCCGGCAGCGCCGCGAGCTGCGTGGCCATGCGCTCGATCCGGTCGAACTCCTCCACCTCCATGCCGAAGGAGCGCAGGGTGTGGCTGATCGACAGCCGCGAGTGCAGGTCGGCGTCGTAAACCCAGGCCGCGTGCTCCTCGAGGCTGACCGCGTCGCGCGCTCGCGCCGCATCCCTCGGCTCGGGCAGCTGCAGCGGCAGCGTGCAGTAGAACGTGGAGCCCTTGCCAAGGTCGCTTTCCAGGTCTAGGGTGCCACCCATCTGCTCGACCAGACGCCGCGAGATCGCCAGCCCCAGCCCCGTTCCGCCATGACTCCGGGTCTCGGTGTTGTCGGCCTGGGTGAAGGCGTGGAACAGTCGCGACTGATCCTCGCTGGCGATCCCTATGCCGGTGTCGGTCACGCTGAAGCCAATGAGTGCCCGGCTTTCGTCCTGCTCCTCCAGCATGCAACGCACCACCACACTGCCCCGGTCGGTGAACTTGATGGCGTTGCCGATCAGGTTGAGCAGGATCTGGCGTATGCGGGTGGCGTCGCCCACGGCCTGGCGCGGCACGTCCGCGTAACACAGGCAGGACAACTCCAGGCGCTTGTCGCAAGCCGAGGGCGCGAGCAGTGAAACAGCGTCCTCGATGCAGCCGCGCAGGTCGAATGGAGCCTGGACGAGCGTCAGCTTGCCTGATTCCACCTTCGACAGGTCGAGGATGTCGTTAATGATGCCGAGCAGGCCCTGCGCGGAATTCTGCACCGTGCTCACGTAGGTCTTCTGTTCGCGCGAGAGCCGTGTCTTCAGCAGCAGATTGGTGAAGCCGAGGATCCCGTTCATCGGCGTGCGGATCTCGTGGCTCATGTTCGCCAGGAACTCGGATTTGGCCTTGGAGGCGAGCACGGCCTGGTCGCGGGCCTCGGCCAGCTGGCGCTCGGCCTCGATGCGCTCCAGTTCGATCGCCGCGCGCCTGGCGATCAAGTGCAGGAACGAGCCTTGCGCTGGGCCGAACTCGGAGGGGTCCGTGTAGCGGGCGAATACCGCGCCCAGGCGCCGGCCGCGGCTGCCGACCACCGGCTCGCAGACCAGCGTGCTGCCATCGGCGCAGGCGATGGCGCGTGCCGTCGGGTTGCCGCGAACGTCGGCCGTGCCCAGCGCCTGGCCGTCGCGCAGCGCGCTGCGGACCTGAGTGGAGAGCTGCGAGTGGTCCACCGCGGGCGGGTCTTCCTGTCGCCCGTCCCAGAGGCAGGCCAGCTCGAGGTCCTCGGCATCGGACCCGCTCAGTTGCGCGATGCCGGCGAGCCCGCAGCGCAAGCCGGTGTGCGCGGCACGGGCGATGTCGCCGAACAGGTCGTGGCCGCGCCAGCCGGCCGCGGACAGCAACTCCATCGCGGCCTCGATGCTGCGTCGGTCGGTGATGTCGTGGCCGATGCAGATGATGTCGATGAGCTGTCCCGCGAGGTCGAGGACCTGGCGGTTCGACCAGGTGAAGTAGACGTGCCGGCCGTCGCGGGCCTTGACGATGTCATCCGGCAGGGCGGTCCCCTCGGGATCGCGCAGCATCGCCTGCAGCCACGGGCGCGCGGACTCGTCGAACACGTAGCCGACGACGTCCGCGCCGATGTAGTCGTCGGCGCCGGCGCCCACCAGGCGTTCCGCGTAGGGGTTGAGAAACAGGATCCGGCCCTGGGGGTCGAGCTTCATGATGATGCTGTTGGCGTTCTGCACCAGCTCTCGGTAGCGCGCCTCCTGCACGGCCAGGGTCTCGAGCGACTTGCGCAGGCCCTCGGTCGCGTAGCGGACCTGTTCCTGGAGGTGCGTCTGGGCGCGCTGCAGCGAATCCGCCATGCGGTTGATGCCGTTCTCGAGTTCTAGCAGCTCGCCGTCGCTAGCCGAGTTGACCCGGGTGTCGAGGTCCCCCGCACCGATCTCCCTCACCGCGCCGGTGAGCGCCAGGATCGGCTCGACCACGCTGCGGCTCATGCGGCTGGCGATCCAGGCGCTCACGAGCAGGCTGAGCAGCAGGAAGAACACCGCCCGCAGCAGCACCAGCTGCTGCTCGCGGTGCAGGGATTGCAGGGACATGTCCACGGTGACCCAGCCCAGCAGCGGGCCGGGCCCGTCCCCCGCCGGCCCCGCGGCGTTCTTCTTGTCCTCGAAGTCGCTGACCGCGACGGAAGAGAGCACGATTGGCTGGTGCACAGAGATCCCTGTGCCGGTGAGGTCGAACGTCAGCTCGCTGGGCAGCAGCTCGCGGGTTTCGCCGAGATGGAAGTCGGTATCGCCGTAGGTGAGCAGCACCACGCCCTGAGCGTCCCGAATGATGGCGGCGCGAATGTCCGGGTCCTCGCGGATCTGGAGCGAGACCCCGGGGAAGCGCAGATAGGCGAGATTGCCGGAGAAGACCGCGTACTCGCTCATGGTGGCGAGCTGGTGGGCGAAGCTCTGGCCGCGCGCGCGCAGCGATTCGTCGGCATCGTTGATGCGACTGTAGACAAAGTAGCCGAGCAGGATCAGCGCGATCGCCAGCGCCGGCACCAGCGCCACCAGCATTACCCGGGTGCGGATGTTGGGGGCGCTCATCGTCCGCCTTCCTCCGCGCGCTGCACAGCCTGTTCGAGCTCGGCGGCGTCACGCACCTGCAGGCCGAGCGAGCGGGCGACCTGCTCGTTGACCGTGATCGTGAAGTACCGTGGGCCCTGCAGGGGCGGCACCCGACTCGTGCCCGCGCGCAGCAGGGCGTGGATCGTCTCGCCGATCTGGCGGCCCAGCTGGCGCGGCGTGGAGTGCAGGGCCAGCGCCGCACCGGCCTGGACCAGCGAGGCGGAGAAGGCGACCACGGGCACGGCATGCCGGTAGGTGGTGAGCAGGATCTTCTGCACGGTAAATCGGTTGTAGAGCACCGGGTCGGGGATCGCAAGCAGGACGTCCGATTGCCTGAGCAGCCGTTCCAGGGCCGGGATCAGTTCCCCGCGCTCGGTAACCACCTCCATGCGCAGCGCGAAGCGCTCGCCCAGCGCCCGGCGCAGCGCGTCGCTCTCGGTGCCGGACGACGGCCCGAGCAGGATGGCGACGCGGCTGTTACTGGGAAAGGCCGCGCCCAGCAGGCCGGCAAAGCGCGCTACCGGCTGGTCCAGGTGCAGGACGCGGGCGGGCCCGTCGTCCGCGACCAGGCCCCGCGCGACGTGGCTGGACACCAGGGTGTGCAGGACGGGCGCGCCAGGGGCGCGCTCGCGCACCGACCGGGCCGCGGCGAGGCCGACGGTAATGGTCAGCCGCGGCGCATCCTGAGCCTGCGCCTCTGGCCGATCTGAGCCGGGCTCGTCCACGCCGCGGTGCTCCACCGCGACCTCATGGCCCTGTTGCCGCAGCTCCTCGAGGGCGGCGCGCATCGCCTCCTGGTGCGCGGCGGAATCGCGATCGTAGACCAGCACGATTCGATCCGCGGCCGGCGCCGCCGCGGGCAGCAGCGCGGCGAGCAGCGCCGCCGCCGGCCACAGCCGCGCTCGGCGCCCGGCCTTGAAGGCGGGGCGCGAGCGGGCGGGCATGGTTCTCAAGCGCCTAGTTGTTGCTCGCGGGTCCATTAAGACACGGCCACTCCGTCGGCTTCCGTCGCGCGCGCCGCCTAGGGCAGCCGCATGGAAAAGCTCACGTACACGCGACGGCGAAAGATATTCTGCAATTCGAAGTCGGCGTACGGGTCCAGCAGGTTCTGGAACACCAGGGCGAGCTCGGCCGGCTGGCCGAGCGCCCGCAGTCCCTGCGCAACGCGGAAATCCAGTCGCCGCAGCTCCTCCACCTCGTCGCCGTCCTCGAGGTAGTTCATGTTGTCGACGCCGTAGAGGGAGAGGCTGGTGGTGGTGTCGGCGTCGAGGCGGTGGATCCAGAGCAGGTTGTAGATGTATTCGGGTACGGAGTCGCTGAAATTCTCCAGCCGGTCGCTGGCGTCGGCGTCGAGCAGGGCGCCGCCGAGGAACAGCCGGTCCCTGGCCGTCGGCCGCCAGTCGAGCTGGACCTCCAGACCACGGATCTTCGCCCGGTCGCCGTTCTCGAAGAACTCGGACCCGGGGTCGATCGCCGGTGGTCCCAGCAGCGGATCCGTGCACACGCTGAGACCTGGCGCCGGTGGCAGGCCGAATCTGTTGCCGAGGGGCGCGCAGCGGGTGCCCATGAGCTTGGTGAGCTTCTCGCGGAACAGCTTGAGGTCGCCCTCCAGCGTGCCGTGCGGGGAGCGGAAGTGGTAGCCGAGCTCGATGGACTCGATCTCCTCGGCGTCCACCGGCGTGGTCTGCAGCAGATCCTGCACGAACGCCACCGGCGGGCCCGCGCCGAGGCTCACGAACGTCACCACATCCGCGCGCGCCTCCAGGAAGGCCGGGGTGCGGGTCGCCCGGCTGGCGGTCAGGCGCAGGGAGTGGTCCTGATCGAAGCGGTGGGTCAGGCCGATGCGCGGGGCGAGCTGGGTGCCGGCCAGGTCGGTGTCCTCCGCCATCAGCCCCAGGTGCAGCAGCCAGTCGGGGGTGAGCTGCCACTCGGCGTCGGCAAAGGCGCGCCAGAGGTCATTGTGGCTCTTGGGTTGCGTGGTGAAGATGCGCGCGCCGATGGCCTCGTCGCGGCGCGCTTCAAGGCCCCAGGCCAGGCGCAGGTCGGGGCGGGGTCGTAGCGTGTGCTGGAACTCGACGTCTGCGCGCCGGTTCTCCCGGTCGAAGTTGACCGTGGCTTGGAAGGGCGGGGCGAACGCGAGGAAACTGTCGTCGCTACGGAAGCTGCTGTAATAGGCCAGCAGGCTGATCTCCTCGCCCAGGCCGAGGCTGCGCCGCCAGCGCCCCTGCAGGAAGTAGCTGGTGGCGTCGATGTCCCGCTTGGGATTGGTGCTGCTTCCCTCAGACCCGTCTTCGCGTGGCCCCCAGGTTGCGCCGGCATGGAGTTCGAGGCTGTCGCGGTTGTCGAGCTGGTAATCGGCGCGCAGGGTGAGCAGCGAGGTCTGCTTGTCGTCGGCCTCGCCCTCGAAGCCGCTGTCCTGCGCGTACTTCGCGGTCACGCGGTAGTCGAGGTTGCCGCTGCGCGCGCCGCCACGGACCAGGACCTCGCGCACGTCGTCGGTGCCGAGGGTGAGCTTGGCGAATCGGCTCTGCTGCTCGCTGGCGTGGCGGGTGACGAAGCTGATCACGCCGAGGAAGGAGTTCGACCCGTAGGTCGCGGAATTCGGCCCGCGCACCACCTCGACGCGCTCGATGTCCTCCAGGGCGAGCGGCAGGTCGCTCCAGCGTACTCCGCCGAAGATGGGCACGTACACCGAGCGCCCGTCCACCAGAACCTGCATGCGTCGGCTGAAGCTGTCCATCAGGCCGTGGTAGCCGACCGTGCGTTGGTGGCCGTCCAGGGAGCCAACCAGGAAGCCCGGCACCAGGCGCAGGATGTCGGCGATCTCGCGTGCCCCGGAGGCCTCGATCATCTCGCGGTCGATGATGGTCACAGCGACCGGCGAGTCCACCACCGGCGCGCGCAGGCGGGTCGCCGACAGCACCACCGGGAGCTCGCCAAAGTAAAGCTCGTCGCCGTCGACCGGCAGCGAGGCCGCGGCGTCCTCCCGGGCGGCGGCGAGCGCCGCGAACGAGGCCAGGATCGTCAGGCACGCGAGCCGCAATGCGCCCCGCCTGCGCCCACAGGGATGGCTTGTCGTTAGCACCTTGTTTTCCCCCGAAGAGCCGCGAACGATGTGCGCAGCATCAAGGACTTATCCTACCCCAGCGGGCTCCGGGCGGTCACCACGCGCGCCGCTGGTGGCAGCGCCCGCGTCCGTTCGTCATCGCCGGGGCTTTCTTGTACACTGGCCGCCGCCATGGCCTACCCGAGCATCGAGCAGTTCGTCGGCAACACGCCCCTGGTGCGCTTGCAGCGGCTCGACGAGGGCTCGGGCAACACCGTGCTCGCCAAGCTCGAGGGCAACAACCCGGCGGGCTCGGTCAAGGACCGCCCGGCGCTGAGCATGATCCTCGAGGCCGAGGCCAGGGGCGACATCCGCCCCGGCGATGCCCTCATCGAGGCGACCAGCGGCAACACCGGGATCGCGCTGGCCATGGCCGCCGCCATTCGCGGCTACCGCCTGCGGCTGATCATGCCGGACAACATGAGCGCCGAGCGGGTCGCCGCCATGAAGGCCTACGGGGCCGAGATCGTCCTGGTGACCAAGGAAGAGGGCATGGAGGGCGCCCGCGACCTCGCCGAGCGCATGGCCGCCGAGGGCCGGGGGCGGGTGCTCAACCAGTTCGCCAACCCCGACAACCCGCTGGCCCATTACCGCGGCACCGGCCCGGAGATCTGGCGCGACACCGGCGGCGCGATTACCCACTTCGTCAGCTCCATGGGCACCACCGGAACCATCATGGGCGTGTCGCGCTACCTCAAGGAGCAGAACCCCGCGGTGAAGATCGTGGGCGTGCAGCCGAAGGAGGGCGCGAGCATCCCCGGCATACGGCGCTGGCCGCCCGAGTACCTGCCCAAGATCTTCGAGCCGCAGCGCGTCGATCGCATCATCGACGTCTCCCAGGACGAGGCCGAGGAGACCACCCGCCAGCTCGCGGCCCGCGAGGGCATCTTCGCCGGGATCTCCTCGGGCGGCGCGACGGCGGCGGCGCTCGCGCTTTCGCGCGAGCTGCGCGACGCCGTGATCGTGGTCATCATCTGCGATCGCGGTGACCGTTACCTGTCCACCGGCGTGTTCCCCGCCTAGCCCGCCGGGGTCGGGCCCTGCCGCCAGTTCGGCGACAGCTGGCCGGGCCGCCTCCATGGCCGGTTCCCAGCGCAAGCGTCGCCGTCTTCCCGCCGAGCCCGTCGAGGCCCTGATCGAGTCCATGGCCCATGACGGGCGCGGCGTGGCGCGCGTCGACGGCAAGACGGTGTTCGTGCACGGGGCGCTTCCCGGCGAGCGGGTGAGGTTTCGCTACCTGGCGCGCAACCGCCGCTACGACACCGGTGAGACGCTACAGGTGCTGGAGCCCGCCGCGCAGCGGGTGCAGCCCTTCTGCCGCCATGCCGCGCGCTGCGGCGGCTGCAGCCTGCAGCACCTGGCCCCCGAGGCGCAGGTGGAGGCCAAGCAGGCGATCCTGCTCGAGCAGCTCGTGTGCATCGGCAAGGTGCGCCCTGCCGAGACATTCGCTCCGCTGCGGGGGCCGGAGCGCGGCTATCGGCGCAAGGCCCGCCTCGGGGTGCGCGACGTCGCCGCCAAGGGTCGAGTGCTGGTCGGATTCCGCGAGCGCGGACGCGGCTACATCGCCGAACTCGAGAGCTGCCCGGTGCTGCACCCGGTCGTCGGCGAGCGCCTCGCCGAGCTGGCGGCGCTGATCGGGCAGCTCAGCCTGCGCCGCGAGATTCCGCAGATCGAGGTGGCGGTGGGCGACTCGGGGGCGGCGCTGGTGTTCCGCACCCTGGGCCAGCCGAGTGCCGAGGACTGCGAGCGCCTCGCCGGGTTCGGCCGCAGCCACGGCCTGCGGATCTTCCTGCAGCCGGCGGGGCCCGATCACCTGGTGCCGCTCTGGCCCGTCGAGGGCGCCCCGGAGCTCAGCTACGCGCTGCACGACCATGACCTGGAGATCGCCTTCCGGCCGACGGATTTCACCCAGGTAAATGCCGAGATCAACCGCGGAATGATCGCCCGGGCGCTGGAGCTGCTCGACGTCCGGCCGGGCGAGCGGGTGCTGGATCTGTACTGCGGTCTGGGCAACTTCACCCTGCCGCTGGCGCGCCGCGCCGGCGCGGTGCTCGGCGTGGAGGGCGACGCCGCGCTGGTGGAGCGCGCCCGCGACAACGCCCGCCGCAACGGCATCGACAACGCGGAGTTCCGGGCCGCCGACCTCGCGGGCGAGCTGGGGGGCGAGCCCTGGCTGCGCGAGCCCTACTCGAAACTGTTGCTCGATCCGCCGCGCTCCGGCGCCCAGGAGCTGCTGCGGCAGATGAGCCCGCTCGCCGAGCGGCTGGTGTACGTCTCCTGCAACCCCGCGACCCTGGCCCGCGACGCCGGCGTCCTGGTCAGCGAGCACGGCTACCGCCTGCGGGGCGCGGGCGTGCTCGACATGTTTCCGCACACCAGCCACGTCGAGTCGATCGCGCTGTTCGAGCGCGACTAGAGCGGCGGGCGGGTGTTCAGCCGCCCTCGTACCAGATGCGGTAGACCGCGTCGGCGTAATCGTCCGAGACCAGCAGCGAGCCGTCGGGCAGCACCAGCACGTCGACCGGGCGCCCCCATACCCGCCCGGCGCCCAGCCAGCCGCTGGCGAAGGTGCGGTAGGCGACGGCGCGCTCCCCGTCGAGCTCGACCAGCGAGACCCGGTAGCCGATGCGGCTGCTGCGGTTCCAGGAGCCGTGCTCGGCGATGAAGATCTGGCCGCGGTAGGGTGGCGGGAACATCGTTCCCGTGTAGAAGCGCATGCCCAGCGAGGCCACGTGGGGTCCGAGCTCCCGGGCCGGGGGCGTGAACTCGGCGCAGTCGCGTCTGCGGCCGAAGTCCGGGTCGCTGATGTCGCGGCCGTGACAGTAGGGAAAGCCGAAGTGCGCACCGGGCCGCGGCGCGCGGTTGAGCTCGTCCGGCGGCAGGTCGTCGCCCAGCCAGTCGCGACCGTTGTCGGTGAACCAGAGCTCGCCGCTCCCCGGGTGCCAGTCGAAGCCGACCGAGTTGCGCACGCCGTGCGCGTAGGTCTCCATCGCCGAGCCGTCGGGCCGCACGCGACGAATCTCGGCGAATCCCGGCTCCTCGCAGACGTTGCAGGGCGCGCCGATGGCGAAATAGAGGTAGCCGTCGGGTCCGGCGCCGAGGTAGCGCCAGCCGTGGTGGCCCTCGCGCGGCAGGCCGTCGAGGACCACCTCGGGCTCGGGCGGCCGATCGAGGCGGTCGAGGATGTCCGGGTAGCGCAGGATGCGGTGATTCTCGGCGACGTAGAGATCCTCACCCAGCATCGCGACGCCGTTGGGCACGCGCAGCCCGCTGGCCACCACCACCCGCGCCTCGGCGCGCCCGTCGCGGTCGCGATCCAGCAGCGCTGTCACCGTGCCGGCGCGGCGCGAGCCGACGAACACGACCTCCGCCGAGCCCAGCGCCAGCGAGCGCGCGTCGGGCACGTCGCTCGCGTACAGGCCGATGCGGAATCCGGGCGGCAGCTCGATGCGCTCCAGGGGCAGGTCCGCGGCCTGGACGCTGCCGCGCAGCACCGCCAGGGCCAGCGTGGCCACCGCCAGGCGGGCGGTGCCCCGCGAGCGCCGGCCTGCGGGCTCAGTGCCCATGCGTCCGCGCGGTCGTGGCCCGCCGCGCGCAGTGAGCGCGGTAATCGCCGCGCGCGATACGGGGCCTGAACGCGATCGGGCGGACGTAGGTGTAGACCCAGCAGGCATGCCGTTGCCCGCTGGCGGTGGTCACGGCCAGCGCGCGCTCGCGCCGGAACTCGCGGCCCTGGTCCTCGTAGCGATCGAGCCGCGCCAGCGTGCGGCGCGCGTGGCTCAGCTCGAGGAGTTGTCCGCGCACTTGGTGGCGGCCGTCGGACTCGAGCACCGCGGCGGGGTAGGGGCCCAGGTCGTAGAGACGGGCCGCGATTCGCGCCTCGCGCCGAGCGCGCACCGAGCGGCGCAGCAGCGCGTCGATCTCGCGGCGGCCGGTGCGGCGCAGCAGGCTGCCGTAGACGAACAAGGGAAGCGGCTCGGTCACTAGGGATCGGTCCTGCGGTCGACTGGGACAAAGAATACACAAGCCACCCCGGCCTGTCTTACCATCGCCGCAGGCAAGCCGATCGGTGAATGGCCATGGGTGTGGAGATCGAGCGCAAGTTCCTGGTCCGGTCCGCCGCCTGGCGCGACGGGGTCCAGCGCTCGCGCCCCATCGTGCAGGGTTACCTCGCCGCGGGCGCGCACGCGAGCGTGCGGGTGCGGGTCGCCGGCGATCAGGCCTGGATCACCATCAAGGGCCGGCGTTCGGGGATAGCGCGCGCGGAGTTTGAGTATCCGGTGCCGGCGGCCGAGGCCCGCCAGATGCTGGAGCAGCTGGCCGAGGGCGAGTCGGTGCGCAAGACCCGCCACTGGGTGGAGCATGCCGGGCAGGTCTGGGAGGTCGACGAGTTCGAGGGCGAGAACCGCGGGCTGGTGCTGGCCGAGATCGAGCTCGAACGCATCGACCAGGAGTTTGCGCACCCGCCCTGGCTCGGCGCGGAGGTCTCGGAAGACCCGCGCTACTACAACGCCTACCTCGCCCAGCACCCCTACCGGAGCTGGCGGTGAGCGACGGCGCGGCGATGTTCCGCGGCTGGCCCCGGCGGCTGGGGCCGGCGCCGCAGACCGGGATCCGGGTCGACATCGCGGGGCAGCAGCTCGAGCTCTGGCGGGCGGGCGAGCTGGTGCGGGCCTACCCGGTCTCCAGCGCGCGTGCCGGCGTCGGTGAGCGCTCCGGCAGCGAGCGCACCCCGCGCGGCTGGCACCTGGTGCGGGCCCGGATCGGAGCCGGTCAGCCGCAGGGCGCGGTGTTCGTCGGCCGCCGTCCGACCGGCGAGATCTACAGCCCCGAGCTGGCGCGCCGCCACCCGCGCCGCGACTGGATACTGAGCCGCATCCTCTGGCTTTCCGGGCTGGAGCCCGGGCGCAACCGCCTGGGCGCGGTCGACACCATGCGCCGCTTCATCTACATCCACGGCTGCCCGGACGGCGAGCCCATGGGCGTCGCCGGCTCGCATGGCTGCGTGCGCATGCGCAACCGGGACGTGATCGAGCTCTTCGAGCAGGTGCCGGCGGGCACGCCGGTGCTGATCGACGCCTGAGGTGGGCGGGGCGCCCGGCGCTCAGCCGGCGTGCTCGAGGCCGTCGAGGTACTTCTCGGCGTCGAGGGCGGCCATGCAGCCGGCGCCGGCCGAGGTGATCGCCTGGCGATAGATCGGGTCGGCGACGTCGCC
>JBFKOE010000015.1:0-17616 GCA_041629015.1 Gammaproteobacteria bacterium | reverse complement strand
CGGGCGGAGAAATCGTCCATCTCGTCGTTCAGCAGCACCCCGGTGCCCGGGGGAACGAAGCCGGAGCCGAACGGGTAGTTGATGCTCAGGGTGGCCGCCACGCGGTTGCCCTCGCGGTCGAGGACGGAGAAGTGGGTCGTGTGCGGGCCCGCGTCCTCTCCGGCCGGCCCCCCGAGCGCCTCGCTGGGCGTGGCGCGGGCGCGCGTGATCCCCACGGCCAGGCCGGCCGCGTAGTCGGGGCTGAGCAGACGGTGCAGCGGCACCTGAACGAAGTCCGGGTCGCCCAAGTGTATGGCGCGATCGCGATAGGCCCGGCGCATGGCCTCGACCAGCAGGTGGGTGCGCGTGTCCCCCGCCGGCGGGGGTTCGGTGGCGGCGAACACGTTGAGGATCTGCACCAGCGCGGCACCCCCCGAGGACGGCGGCGCGGCCGAGGTTATGCGCACCGCGCCGAAGCGCCCGCGCACCGGCTCGCGCTCCACCACCCGGTACTCCTCCAGGTCCCGCGCCGACCAGATGCCGCCAGCGGCTCGCACGCCCGCCACCAGGGACTCGGCGATCGGGCCGCGGTAGAAGCCATCCGGGCCCTGCTCGGCGATGCGCTCCAGCACCCGCGCCAGATCGGGCTGGCGCAGCCTCTGCCCCGGCCCGGGCACCTCCCCGGCCACCAGGAACTGGCTCGCCGCGGCGGGCGAAGCCTGCAGCGCCTTGAGCCGGAACCCGGCCAGGCGCCGGTAGACCTCGTCGATCTCGAAGCCCTCGCGGGCCAGCCGAATCGCCGGTGCCAGCGAGCGCGCGAGCGGCAGGCGTCCGTAGCGAGCCGCCAGGTGCCCGAGCGCCGCCGGCACCCCCGGGATGCCGGCCGCCAGCGGGCCGTCGATGGAGGCGCGCGGAATCACCTCGCCGTTTGCATCGAGGTAGAGGTCGCGGTGCGCGGCCAGGGGCGCGCGCTCGCGTCCGTCCACCATCACCTCGTGGCCGTCCGCGGCGCGGTGCAGCAGCCAGAATCCGCCGCCGCCGAGTCCGGAGCTGTACGGTTCCACCACGGCGAGCGCCGCGGTCAGCGCCACCGCGGCGTCAAAGGCGTTGCCGCCCTCGGCAAGGACCTCGTGGCCCGCCGCGGTCGCCAGGGGATGGGCAGAGGCGATCGCCGCCGCGGGAGCCCTGGGACCCGGCGCCGCCGCGGCGCCGCCGACCGCCAGCGCGAGCAGAGCCACGAGCATCGGTCTGTGGACACGCATGGCATTGAGGATAGCCGCCCGCGAGCGGCCCGACGCCCCCAGAACGACAAACGGCCCCGCAGGGCCGTTGTTCGATGACCGCGACGCGGCAGCTCGGGCAGGCTCAGCTGGTGAGCTGCTCGTACTTCGCCTGCAGCTGCTCCTTGGTCTCCTCGTGCTCCGGATTGATGATGATGCAGTCCACCGGGCACACCTCGATGCACTGCGGCTCGTCGAAGTGGCCGACGCACTCGGTGCACTTGGCCGGGTCGATGATGTAGATCTCGTCGCCCTGGGAGATGGCCGAGTTGGGGCACTCCGGTTCGCAGACGTCACAGTTGATGCATTCGTCGGTAATCATCAAAGCCATTGTCAAAATCTCCCGGGCATTCAGAGCCCTACAACCGTCACCGCCCAGATCGCGGGTCAGCGGATTCTATCACGCAGTGCATTGATGACAACCGAGTGCACGAAGGGCGAGACATCGCCGCCGAGCAGCGCCACCTCGCGCACCAGGGTCGATGAAATGAAGGCGAACTGTTCGGCCGGCGTGAGGAACATGGTCTCCACCTCCGGAGCCAGGCGCCGGTTCATGCCCGCGAGCTGGAACTCGTATTCGAAGTCGGACACTGCCCGCAGCCCGCGCAGGATGACCTGCGCGTTGCACTGCTCGACGAACTCGACCAGCAGGTTGTCGAAGCCGCGCACCTCGACCTTGGGCTGATCGGCGAGAACCTGCTCCGCCAGGGACACCCGCTCCTTGAGATCGAACATCGGCTTCTTCGCGGGGTTGGCGGCCACCGCGACGATGATGCGATCGAACAAGCGCGTGGCCCGAGCCACCAGGTCAACGTGACCGCTGGTGATCGGATCGAAGGTCCCGGGATAGACGGCGATGATCGGCTTGGACAAAGGCTCGCTCTCCGTGGGGCAACGATGCGGCGCGCTACTATCTCACGAGCCGGCGCGAGCCGCCAAGGTTGGCCCAGCGCTACGCCGCAGGGCCGATCAGATGGTAGGCGACCTGCCCGGCCCGCGCGCTGCGCAGCGGCACCCAGCAAGGGGGAAGGACCGGTGGCGCCGCGGCGGCCTCGTGCTCCAGGTAGACGCGGGCGTCCGCGGTCAACCAGCCGCCGGCGAGCGCTGCCAGCGCAGGCTCCAGCAGCCCGGCGTCATACGGCGGGTCGAGAAAGACGATGTCGTGGGGCTCGGCGCGGGAGCCGAGCAGGGCGAGGGCATCGCCGTGCACGACGCGCGCCCCTTCCGCGCCGAGCCGCTCGGCCTGTGCGCGAAGGTTCTCCGCTAGCGCTCGATCCCGCTCCACCAGCGTGACCGCGGCCGCGCCGCGCGACAGGGCCTCGAAGCCGAGGGCCCCGCTGCCGGCGAAGAGATCGAGCACGCGAGCGCCGGCGATGCGCGGCGCCAGCCAGTTGAACACAGTCTCGCGCACCCGATCCGGGGTGGGCCGCAGCCCGGCGACGGCGAGGATCGGCAGCCGCCTGCTGCGCCACTGTCCGCCGATGATGCGAAACGACCCCGGGGGCCCGGCCCTGCTCCCCCGGCTAGCGCGCCGCATCCGCGGCGCCGCCGACGATCACGGTGACCAGGCGCTGCGGGTCGACGCGCTCCCGCATGGCGCGGTGCACCTGCTCGCGGCTCAGCGCCTCAATGCGGCCCGTGAACTGATCCAGGTAATCGAGCGGCAGCTGGTAGAAGCCGATCACCCCGAGGTAACCGGCGATCTTGCCATTGCTGTCGATGCGCAAGGGAAAACCGCCGGTCAGGTTGCGCTTGACCGCATCGAGCTCCTCATCGCTTGGCCCGTCGCGAAGATAGGCACGCAGCGTCTCGAGCAGGACCTCGCGGGCCTGCTCGGCCTGGTCGTTGCGCGTCTGCAGGCCCATCTGGAACGGCCCCGCGCGCAGCATGGGGGAGAAGAAGCTGTAGACGCTGTAGGACAGGCCGCGCCGCTCGCGGACCTCCTCGCTCAGCCGCGACACCAGCCCGCCGCCGCCCAGCACCTGGTTGGCGACGAACAGGGCGAAGTAATCGGGATCCGACCGACTCATGCCGGGCTGGCCGATCAGCAGGTGTGTCTGCTGCGAGGGGTGATCGATACGGATCACCTGAGGCGCCTCCAGCGCGGGCACCGGCGGCAGGGGCGCAGCGGCCTGCCCGACGGGCAATCCCTGCGTCAACCGCTCGGCGATGGCCGCCGCCCTGTCGCGCCCGACGGCGCCGACGATCGCCACCAACGCGTTGCGGGCGACGTAGTAGCGGCGGTGGAACTCCACCAGGTCCTCGCGCCGCAGCGCGGCCACGCTCTCCTCGTTCCCCTGCGGCGGCGAGGCGTAGGGATGCGCGCCGTACACCGCGCGGTAGAAGGCCTTCTGCGCAATTGCGCCGGGCGACTCGCGCTCGGCTCGCAGCGCGACCAGGGTGCGGCTGCGCTCGCGTTCCAGGTCGGCCGCGGCGAAACGCGGTGCGCTCACCACGGTGGCCATGGTCTCGAGCGCGACATCGAGCTTGTCGTCGTCGCTCAGGCTGCGCAGCGAAACGTAGGCGCTGTCGCGCTCGGCGCCGGCACCGAGCCGCGCGCCCAGGTCATCGAAGCGCTCGGCGATGGCGTCGGCATCCAGCTCTCCCGCACCCTCGGCGAGCAGCGAGCTGGTGAGCTGCGCGAGCCCTGGCCTGTCGGCGTCACGCGCGCTGCCGGCATCGAAGATCACCCGCACGTCCACCATCGGCACCTGCGGCGCGGGGACGAACAGCACCCGCGCGCCGTTGGCGGTCTGCCAGTGTTCGATCTTCGGCGTCGCGCCGAGCGGTGGCGCGAGCAGAATGCCGGCGAGCCCGGCGCCCAGCACCGCGAAGCGAAGCAGCGCGACCCCTCGGTAGTTCCCCCGTTCAGCGCCCATGGGCGTCACCTCCCCGGCCGGCACGCGGGCTCGCGCCCGCTATCGCCTGCGGCTCCAGCACCGCGACGGTCAGGCGCTCATCGACCAGGTACTTGCGTGCCACGGCCTGGACCTGCTCGGCGGTGACGGCGCGAATGCGCTCGACGTACTCGTCGACGACCTTGCGCCCGACGCCCACCGTCTCGGCGATGCCGATCTTCATCGCCTGGTAGAACAGCGAATCGCGCTGGTAGACGTCGGCGGCCACCACGCTGGTCTTGACCCGCTCGAGTTCCTGCTCGGTCACCGGCTCGGCGCGCACCCGCTCGATCTCGCCGCGCAACGCCTGCTCGAGCGCGCCGACATCCTGACCCGCCGCCGGCACTGCGCTGAAGGTGAACAGGTCCGGCAGCCGGGTGAGCAGGCTGTAGCCGGCGCCGGCACTGCTGGCGATCTGGCTGCCGCGCACCAGGTTGCGGCTGAGGCGCGCGCTCGCCCCGCCGTCGAGCACACCGGCCAGCACCTCCAGCGCGTAGGGCTCCCAGGCGGGGTCGGCATTGGTGAGCGCCGGCGTCTTGTAACCCATGACCAGGAACGGCAGCTGCGCCGGCGCCCGGACCACGATGCGCCGCGTCCCGCGCTGGGCGGGCTCGCTGCGCGGTCTGGTCACGCTCGGCGAGCTCGGAGCCAGCGGCCCGAAGTGCTGGCGCGCCAGGGCCAGTACCCGCTGCGGGTCGACGTCGCCGACCACCACCAGGGTGGCGTTGTTGGGCGCGTACCAGGTGCGGTACCAGGCGCGCATGTCGTCGACGGTCAGGTGCTCGAGGTCGTTCATCCAGCCGATGATCGGCTGGCGGTTGGGGCTCACCAGGAAGGCGGTGGCGTTGAACTGCTCGTAGGTGAGCGACTGGGGGTCGTCCTCGGTGCGCAGGCGCCTCTCCTCCATCACCACCCGCACCTCCTTGGCAAACTCCTCGGGCGGCAGCGTCAGGTTGCGCATGCGGTCGGCCTCCAGTTCCAGCGCGATGGGCAGCCGGTCCCGGTGCAGCTGCTGGAAATAGGCCGTGTAGTCGCGCGCGGTGAAGGCGTTCTCGCGGCCGCCATTGGCGGCGATGATCCTGGAGAACTCGCCCGCCGGATGACGCTTGGTGCCCTTGAACATCATGTGCTCGAGTGTGTGCGAGACGCCGGTGATGCCGCCGTGCTCGTAGCTCGAGCCGACCTTGTACCAGACTTGGCTCACCACCACGGGCGCGCGCTGGTCCTGCTTGACGATGACCTTCATGCCGTTGGCGAGACGGAACTCGTGGACGTCGGTGACGGCCGCCGCCGGCTGGGCCGCAGCGAGCGCGGCGGCGAGGATCAATACCTGCTTCATCGGGCGAAACTCCCCGTTACTGGTCGGTTAGCATGTCGGAAACGGGATGGTAGGATACGCCATCCCACGCCCCCCTAAGACCCGATCAGAGATGTTTGGTTTCCAGCGCCGTGGCGCCGAGCAACAGCAGGACAGCGCCGCCGCCGCGGAAGAGGGCGGCTGGCTGAGGCGCCTGCGCGGCGGGCTCGGCCGCACCCGCGGCGGCATGACCCGCGCGCTGCGCGAGCTCTTCCGCGGCCGCCGGGAGCTCGACCCGCAGACCCTGGAGGAACTGGAGACCATCCTGCTCAGCGCCGACGTCGGGGTCGAGGCCAGCGAGTCGATCCTCGAGGATCTGAGCGCCCGCGCCGCGCGGCGCGAGCTCGAGGACGGCGCCGCGCTCTACGCGGCCCTGCGCGGCGTGCTGCGCGAGCTGCTCGAGCCCTGCAGCAGGCCGCTGCGCATCCCCGCGGCGGGCGAGACCTTCGTCATCCTCATGGTCGGCGTGAACGGTGCCGGCAAGACCACCACCATCGGCAAACTGGCGCGGCGATTCCGCCAGCAGGGCTTGAGCGTGATGCTGGCCGCCGGCGACACCTTCCGCGCCGCCGCCGTCGAGCAGCTCCAGGCCTGGGGCGAGCGCAACGAGGTCCCGGTGATCGCGCAGCACTCCGGCGCGGACGCGGCAGCCGTGATCTACGATGCCTACGCCGCGGCCCAGGCGCGCGGCATCGACGTGCTGATCGCCGACACCGCCGGGCGCCTGCACTCCAAGAGCAACCTGATGGAGGAGCTGAAGAAGATCCGCCGGGTGCTGGCCAAGATCGACCCCGCGGCTCCGCACGAGGTGATGCTGGTGCTCGACGCCGGCAACGGGCAGAACGCCATCAGCCAGGCCCGCGAGTTCCATGCGGCGATGCAGGTCACCGGAATCACCCTGACCAAGCTCGACGGAACCGCCAAGGGCGGCATCCTGTTCGCCATCGCCCGGACCCTGGGCCTGCCGATCCGCTTCATCGGGGTCGGCGAGCAGGCCGAGGACCTGCGCGAGTTCGACGCCGAGACCTTCGTCGAGGCCTTGTTGGGGGACTAGGAAAGAAAGGCAAATGGGGAAAGCGCAAGGAGAAAAGGGATAGGCGTGGCCAGGTGGATCGGATCGTTCGCGTTTCCCTTGCCCCTTTTCTCTTTGCTCCTTGCCCTGCGATTTCGATGATCCTCTTCGACCAGGTCAGCAAACGCTACCCGGGCGGCAACGACGCCCTTAGCGGCGTCAGTTTCCAGCTCCGCGCGGGCGAGATGGCGTTCTTGACCGGTCACTCGGGCGCCGGCAAGAGCACGCTGCTAAAGCTGGTGTCCCTGATCGAGCGCCCGACCCGTGGCCAGGTGGTGCTGGACGGGGAGAACATCGGCAAGATTCGGCGCGGGCGGGTCCCTTACCTGCGGCGCAGGATCGGGGTGATCTTCCAGAACCATCAGCTGCTCTACGACCGGACCGTGTTCGACAACGTCGCCCTGCCGCTGGTGATCGCCGGCATGGGGCACCGGGAGATCGGTCGGCGCGTCCGCGCGGCGCTGGACAAGGTCGGTCTGCTGAGCAAGGAACGCATGGAGCCGATCCGCCTCTCGGGCGGCGAGCAGCAGCGGGTCGGCATCGCGCGCGCCGTGGTCAACAAGCCGCCCCTGCTGCTGGCCGACGAGCCCACGGGAAATCTCGACCCCAAGCTCTCGCGCGAGATCATGGAGCTGTTCCAGCGGTTCAACCAGGTCGGGGTGACGGTGTTGATCGCCAGCCACGACCTCGACCTGATCCGCTCCTTCGGACGCCGCACCCTGGTCCTCAGCGACGGGCGGCTGATCGCCGGCGCCGGAGACGGTGGCAGTGCGCGCCCCCACTGAGCGCGCCCGCGGACGCGTTGAGAGCGGCCCGCACGCGGCGCTGGGCGAGCCGACGGCGACCGCTCGCATGCGCGCCTACTGGATCAACCATGCCCGAACCCTGCTCGCCAGCCTCGGCCGGCTGTGGCGCGCGCCGGTATCGAGCCTGATGACCGCCGCGGTGATCGGGATTGCGCTAGCGCTCCCCGCGGGCCTGCACGTGCTGCTGGACAATGCCCAGCGCCTCAGCGCGGGCTGGGACGGCTCGGCCCGGATATCGCTGTTCCTCAAGTCCGAGATCTCCGACGCCCGCGCCGCCGAGCTGGCGCGCTCGCTGCGCGGCCGCGCCGAGATCGCCGAGACCGAGGCGATCGCCCGCGACCAGGCGCTCGCCGAGTTCCGCCAGCTCTCGGGCTTCGGCGACGCCCTGCGCGCCCTCGACCAGAATCCGTTGCCGGCCGTGCTGGTGGTGCGACCGGGCCTCGCGCACAGCGACCCGATCCGGGTCGAGGCCCTGGTCGAGGATTTGCGGCGGCTGCCCGAGGTGGACCTCGCCCAGCTCGACCTGCAGTGGCTGCGCCGGCTGCACGCGATCATGGCGATCGCGCAGCGCGCGGTGCTGGTGCTCGGGGCCCTGCTCGGCCTGGCGGTGCTGCTGATCGTCGGCAACACCATTCGGCTCGAGATCCAGAACCGGCGCCCGGAGATCGAGGTCATCAAGCTGGTGGGCGCCACCGACGCCTTCGTCCGCCGCCCCTTCCTCTACGGCGGCCTGTGGTACGGCCTGTTCGGCGGGCTGCTCGCCTGGCTCATGGTGACCGCCTCGCTGACCCTGCTGGATGCGCCGGTGCGGCGGCTCGCCGAGCTCTACCGCAGCGGCTACGACCTGCGGGTGATGGACGCCGAGACCACCCTGGTGCTGTTCGGGGCCGGCGCCCTGCTCGGCCTGCTCGGTTCCTGGATCGCGGTCGGCAGGCACCTGAAGTCGATCGAGCCGGCCTGATCGGGCGTACCCGCCGGCGGGCCGCGGCCGACGGCCCGGAACCTCGGCCTGCCTTAGCACTCTAACGCGCCGAGTGCTAAAATCAGGTTACGAGAGTCAGGAGGAACCGCGACGCATGAGCACCACCGTCGGTACCATGGTATTGCCCGTACCCGTCAGCAGCATCGACGCCTACATCCAGGCCGTTGGGCGCTTTCCCATGCTCAGCGAGGCCGAGGAAAAGCAGCTGGCGCGGCGCCTGCGCGACCACGAAGACCTCGAGGCGGCATGGAAGCTGGTGACCTCGCACCTGCGGTTCGTGGTCAAGATCGCGCGCGGCTACTCCGGCTACGGCCTGCCGCTGCCGGACCTGGTCCAGGAAGGCAACGTGGGCCTGATGAAGGCGGTGCGGCGCTTCGACCCGGAGATGGGGGTGAGGCTGGTGTCCTTTGCCGTGCACTGGATCCGCGCCGAGATCCACGAGTTCATCCTGCGCAACTGGCGCATCGTCAAGGTGGCGACCACCAAGGCGCAGCGCAAGCTGTTCTTCAATCTGCGCAAGGCCAAGAAGCGCCTCGGCTGGCTGAACCGCGCCGAGGTCGAGTCGGTCGCCGAGGACCTCGGCGTGAGCCCCGACACCGTGGTGGAGATGGAGCGGCGCCTGAGCGGCCACGATGTCGCCTTCGACGCTCCGCGCGAGGACGACGACCCGGACGGCCGGGTGTTCGCGCCGGCCGGCTACCTCGAGGACCGCTCCGCGGACCCGGCCCGGCTGGTGGAGAACGAGGACTGGGAGTCGCGGGCGCGGGAGAGCCTGCTCGAAGGCCTGGAGACGCTGAACGCGCGCAGCCGCGACATCGTCGCCCGCCGCTGGCTCGCCGAGGACAAGGCCACCCTGCAGGAGCTGGCGACCGAGTACGGCGTCTCGATCGAGCGCATCCGCCAGATCGAGCAGCAGGCGCTGCAGAAGCTGCGCGGTCTGCTGGCGGCCTGATCAGGGTTCCAATCCACCACTGTACGATCACGGCGCGACGGGGCGCTCCCGCCTCGTCCAGCGACCCTCAGCGCGCGCGTCGCGTCGTCACACCGCCGACCGGGGCAGCCCGCCGACCCTGACCGGCGTCTTCCGCCTGCGCCCTCGTCCCTGAAGCGAATCCCGGACCGAGCAAGTGGCCGCAAACCGCCCTTTGGGGTATGGTTTGGCCTCCCCGCCGCCGGGGCCCTTCGCGGCCGCGCCGATCGGGGATCACAACAATACTCGGCGCGCCACGACGCGCCCCGGTCACACGGGAAGGGTCAGGGAACATGGCGAAGTGGATCTACAGCTTTGGGGGCGGCAGCGCCGAGGGCCGCACCGACATGAAGGCGCTGCTCGGCGGCAAGGGGGCCAACCTGGCCGAGATGTCCAGCCTGGGCCTGCCGGTGCCGCCCGGCTTCACCATCACCACCGAGGTCTGCACGGCCTACTACGAGAACGGCAAGAACTACCCTCCTGAGCTCGACGACCAGCTCAACCAGGCCCTGGGCCGCGTCGAGGAGATCGTCCAGGCCCGATTCGGCGACGCCGACAACCCGCTGCTGCTCTCGGTGCGCTCCGGCGCGCGCGCCTCGATGCCGGGCATGATGGACACCGTGCTCAACCTCGGGCTCAACGACCGCACGGCCACCAGCCTGGTCAAGCGCACCGGCGACACGCGCTTCGTCTACGACAGCTACCGGCGCTTCATCCAGATGTACTCCGACGTGGTTCTCGGCGTGGATCACGAGCACTTCGAGGAGCTGATCGAGCGCAAGAAGCAGGAGCGCAACATCGAGCTCGACACCGAGCTCACCGCCGAGGACTGGAAAGGCCTGGTCGAGCAGTTCCAGGCCCTAGTCGAGCGCCACCTGGGCAGGCCGTTCCCCCAGGACCCGCAGGAGCAGCTGCGCGGGGCGATCGGCGCGGTGTTCGACAGCTGGATGAACAAGCGCGCCATCACCTACCGCAAGCTGCACGGCATTCCGGCGAGCTGGGGCACGGCGGTCAACGTGCAGGCCATGGTGTTCGGCAACATGGGCGATGACTGCGCGACCGGGGTGTGCTTTACCCGCAACCCTTCAACCGGCGACAACCACTTCTACGGCGAGTACCTGATCAACGCCCAGGGCGAGGACGTGGTGGCCGGCATCCGCACGCCGCAGCCGCTGACCATCGAGGAACGCCGCGCCAACGCCAGCGACCTGCCCTCCATGGAGGAGAGCATGCCGGAGCTGTTCAAGGAGCTCGACGGCATCCGCCACGCGCTCGAGCAGCACTACAAGGACATGCAGGACATGGAGTTCACCATCCAGAGCGGCAAGCTGTGGATGCTGCAGACGCGCAACGGCAAGCGCACGGCTCGCGCAGCGCTGAAGATGGCGGTCGACATGTGCAACGAGGGTCTCATCGACCGGAACGAGGCCCTCATACGCATCGACCCGGCTCAGCTCGACCACCTGCTGCACCCGACGCTCGACCCGCGCGCGGCTCGCCAGGTGGTGGGCAAGGGCCTGCCGGCCTCGCCGGGGGCGGCCACGGGCAAGGTGGTGTTCAACGCCGACGATGCCGAGCACTGGCACGAGCAGGGCGAGCGGGTGATCCTGGTGCGCATCGAGACCAGCCCCGAGGACATCGGCGGCATGCACGCCGCGCAGGGCATCCTCACCACCCGCGGCGGCATGACCAGCCACGCCGCGGTGGTTGCGCGCGGCATGGGCACGCCCTGCGTGGCGGGCGCGGGCTCGCTGAAGGTCGACTACGAGCGCGAGACCATCACCGCCGGCAAGGTCACCGTCGCCAAGGGCGAGGTGTTGACCATCGACGGTGCCAGCGGCGAGATCATGCTCGGCGAGGTGCCTATGATCCAGCCCGAGCTGACCGGCGATTTCGGCGTGCTGATGGAATGGGTGGACGCGGTGCGCACGCTCAAGGTGCGCACCAACGCCGAAACACCCAAGGACGCCGCAGCCGCGCGCAAGTTCGGCGCCGAGGGCATCGGGCTGTGTCGCACCGAGCACATGTTCTTCGATCCCCAGCGCATCCTCCACATGCGCCAGATGATCATGGCCGCCACCGAGGACGAGCGCCGCGCGGCGCTCGCCCACCTGCTGCCCTACCAGCGCGCCGACTTCAAGGAGCTGTTCGAGATCATGGCCGGCCTGCCGGTCACCATCCGCCTGCTCGACCCCCCGCTGCACGAGTTCCTGCCCTACCGACGCGAGGACATGGAGGAGGTCGCGCGCACCGCGGGGGTGCCGGTCGAGGAGCTGCGCGCGCGCTCCCAGGAGCTGCACGAGGCCAACCCCATGCTCGGGCACCGCGGCTGCCGTCTCGGGGTCACCTACCCGGAGATCTACGAGATGCAGGCCCGCGCGATCTTCGAGGCCGCCGCCGAGGTGAGCGCCGCGGGCGGCACGTCGGTGGTGCCCGAGATCATGATCCCGCTGGTCGGCACCAGCCGCGAGCTCGAGGTCCTGAAGATCGTGATCGACGACGTCGCCCAGGAGGTCATGGCGCAGAAGGGCGTCACGCTCGAGTACCTGGTCGGCACCATGATCGAGCTGCCGCGCGCGGCGCTGCGCGCCGGCGAGATCGCGGAGCACGCCGAGTTCTTCAGCTTCGGCACCAACGACCTGACTCAGACCACCTTCGGGCTGTCGCGCGACGACGCCGGGCGCTTCCTGCAGATCTACCAGGAGCGCGGCGTCATCGATGCCGACCCCTTCGTCACCCTGGACCAGGACGGGGTAGGCGAGCTGATCGAGATCGCGGCCACGCGCGGCCGCGAGCGGCGCCCCGAGATCAAGCTCGGCATCTGCGGCGAGCATGGGGGCGACCCCGCCTCGATCCACTTCTGCCAGCGGGTGGGCCTGGACTACGTGTCCTGCTCGCCGTTCCGGGTGCCCATCGCGCGCCTGGCCGCCGCCCAGGCGGTCATCGCCAACTCCGGCTGAGCGCTAGCCCAGCCTGGCGCGCAACGCGCCGGCGAGGCGCTCGATTCGCTCCACGTTGCCGGGCCGCAGGCCCCAGTTCAGCTTGAGCTCGTCACCCTCGCGCCGCGGCAGGACGTGGACGTGGAAGTGGGCCACGGACTGCGCGGCGGCCGGACCGTTGCACTGGATCAGGTTCAGCCCGGCGGGGCCCAGCTCGTCGCGCACCGCGAGCGCGACGCGCTGGGCGGTGCGCATCACCGCCGCCAGGTCCTCGGGCGCCACCGCGAAGAGATCCGGCGTATGCGCCCTGGGTATCACCAGCGCATGGCCCTCGTTGGCCGGGTTGATGTCCATGAAGGCGAGCGTTGCCTCGTCCTCGTGAAGGCGAAAGCAGGGGATATCTCCTGCCAAGATCCTGCAGAAGACGCATTCGGCGCTCATGGTGCCTCCTCATCTAGCGTGTGCGATCGCCGCCGGCGGCGACCTGGTCCGGTTTCTGGCCGAGGCGGTGAGCCAGCACCACCACCAGGACCACGATCAGCGCGGCGCCCGCGTTATGCGCCGCGCCGATGGCGAGCGGCAGCCCGAGCACGGCGATCGCCACCCCGAGGCCCATCTGGCCCAGCACCAGCGCGGCCAGCAGCCAGGCGAGGGCGCGGACCCGCGGGGCGCGAACGGCGCGCAGCACGCCGGCGAGCAGCGCGAGCACCGCCAGCAGCACGGCCAGCGCCCCCAGGCGATGGCTCACCTGGATGGCCGCCCGCGCCTCCGGCCCCAGCACGCCGCCCTCGTGGCTCGCCGCCAGCTCGCGCCAGGGCGCAAAGGCGGCCGCGAAATCCATCTCCGGCCACCAGGCCCCCCGACAGGTCGGGAAGTCGGGGCAGGCGTAGGCCGCGTAGTGCGCGCTGGTCCAGCCGCCAAGCGCGACCTGCACCGCCAGCGCGGCAAGCACCGCCGCTAGCGCCAGGCCCTGCCCGGCGAACGCCGCTCGCGTCGCCGCGGGCGCCCGGGGCTCGGCGAAGCGCAGCGCCAGCCAGGTCAGCAGCGCCAGCGTGCCCAGGCCCCCGAGCAGGTGGGCGACCACGACCAGCGGCTGCAGCAGCAGGGTGACGGTCCAGCGACCGAGCAGGGCCTGAAAGACCACCAGCGCCAGCAGGCCCAGCGCCCATCGCGTGCGCGCATCGCGCAAGCCGTGGCGATGAACCGCCAGCCCGGCCAGCGCCAGCACCAGCAGCCCCAGCGCGCCCGCCAGATACCGGTGGGCCATCTCCTTCCAGGCGCGGGCCGCGTCCAGCGGTCGATCCGGGAAGAGTTCCTGCGCCCTGGCGCGCGCCTCCGTGTCGCTCGGGACCGCGAGCTCGCCGTAACAGCCCGGCCAGTCCGGGCAGCTCAGCCCGGCGTGGGACAGGCGCACGTAGGCACCGAGCACGACCACGAGCAGCGCGAGCAGCGCCGCGGCGAGCGCCAGGCGGGCGAGCAGCGCCTGCGGCCCGCGGGCGGCGAGATCGGGTCGGCCGGGTTCTTCTAGGGCCGTCGACATGCGCCCCCGGCTCGAGGCTGCGAAGAAGCCGAGGCAACGGGCGTCGCCCGCGGGCGCCTCGGGCACCGCGTATCAGACGTGGAAGTCGAGCTCGCGCTGTCGCTTCGGGCCAGCCTCATCGGGCAGGCAGTATAGGCGATTCGTTCCCTGCTGCTTGGCCCGGTACATCGCCGAGTCGGCCTTGCGCAGCAGCGAGTCGGCGTCGTCCGCGTGATCGGGGTAGAGGCTGATGCCGATGCTGGTGCCGAGCAGCAGCCGGTGGCCGGCGACCTCCATCGGCTGCGAGAAGCACTCGAGGATCTTGCGCCCGACCAGGCAGGCGTCGTCGGCGCCGTTCACTTCCTCGAGGATGATGACGAACTCGTCGCCGCCGAAGCGCGCAACCGTGTCGCCCTGGCGCACCGCCTCGCGCAGCCATCGCGCCGTGTGCTGCAGCACCGTGTCGCCCATGGTATGGCCCAGGGTGTCGTTGACGTCCTTGAAGCGGTCGAGGTCGAGGAAGCACAGTGCCAGGCGGGTCCCGCTGCGCTGCGCCTTGATCAGGGCATGGTCCAGGCGGTCGCGGAACAGCAGCCGGTTGGGCAGGCCGGTGAGGGTGTCGTGGTGGGCGAGATGGTCGAGGCGCCGCTCGGCCTGCTTGCGTTCGGTGACGTCGCGGCTCAGCGCCAGCACGTGCTCCTCGCCCGCCAGTTCGATCAGCACCAGGCGCACCTCGACCGGGAAGCTGCTGCCGTCGCTGCGCCGGTACTCCGTCTCGAGCGTGATCGCCTGGCCCTGCTCCAGCCCCTGCCAGGCCCAGTCCTCCTCGCCGCTGTGCAGGTCGATGTCGGCCATGGTGCGGGCCAGGAGTTCCTCGCGGCTGTAGCCCAGGGTCTCGCAGGCGACGTGGTTGACGTCGAGCAGGCGCCCGGCACGGTCGTGGACCAGGATCGGGTCGGCCGCGTACTCGACCAGCGTGCGGAAGCGCGACTCGCTCTCGCGCAGGGCCTCCTCGGAGCGGATGCGCTCGCTGATGTCGCGCACGATCCCGAAGGCACCGCCGGCCGCACCCTCGGCCAGCAGGGGCGCGGCGGTGATCTCCACCGTCAGCCAGGCCCCGAAGTGGGCCTTGATGCGCAGCACGAAGGGCGGCGGCGTACCCTCCTCGCCCATGTTGCCGAAGCGCTCCTCGGCGACGACCACGTCGTCGGGGTGCACCAGGTCGAGGAACGGCCGGCCCAGCCAGTCGTTGCGCGACCAGCCGGTCACCGTCTCGAAGGCGGGGTTCAGCGAGGTCAGGCGCCCGTCCGCGCCCAGCGTGTAGATGATGTCGTGGGCGCTCTCGACCAGGCTGCTATAGCGCTCCCCGGTGGCGTCGAGCACCTGGCCCGCCTCGCCGAGTTGGTCCAGCGGGTGCAGGCAGCAGGCCAGCCCCTCGAGCTCGCCCTGGGCGCCGCGCCGCACGGTCGCGACCAGGTACACGCCCACCGCCCCGCCGTAGCGGTGGCGAAAACGCGAGACCAGGTTGAGCGCACCGCCGCCGGGTCGCAGCGGCCGCAGCAGGGAGCGCTGCACCAGGCGCTGCTCGGGTGGCGTGACCAGACCCGCCATGGGCTTGCCCAGGACCTGGTGGGCGTCGTAACCGAGCATGCGCTCCGCCGCCCGGCTCCAGGAGCTGATCTTGCCCTCGCGGTCGGTGCCGATGACCGCGCAGTTCAGGTCCTCGAGCAGGCGCAGCTCGTGATCCGCGCCGCGTGGCGTGCGCGGGTCGGGCGTGACGTCGCGCACCAGCGCCCGCCAGCTCGAATCCGAACCCGGTCCCGGGTAGGCAAACCAGCCGACGCGGCGCTCGCCGCGCCGCGGCAGCACGAAGACGTGCTCGACCAGGCCGTTCTCGGTCCCCGCCACCATGCGATCCAGCGCCTGCGAGACCGCGTCGCGGTCGGCCTCGCGCGCCAGGCCGATGAGGGCGCGCGCGGGTCCGGGGTCGAGCTGCAAGGCGCGCAGCACCGCACCCGCGGCCGCATCGCGCTCCGCCGCGGTGACCGAGAGCCGCGCGGCTACCGGGGAGACGGCCTGCATGACGGTAGCGGCGACGCGGGCGCCGGCGTGCACGAGATCCCGGCGTCGGGCGCGCACGAAGATCGTGGAGAGGATCAGTGCAGGGAGGAGCGACCACTCCGCGGGCAAAGCCGTAACCGGGGGCGCCAGCGCGAGCAGGACGACAGCGGCCAGCGCGGCGACCAGCAGGGCCACCGCGACCACGGATCTCGCTGTTCCGGACCTCCCGCCTAGGCGCATCCCTTGCCCGCTCCCGCCCGCTCGTCGCCACTTTCTAGCAGTGCCCAAGACAGGGCGCAAGCGCAGTTACAGGCCATAGCTCAGGGACCGTCGCGAAGTGCCCGCTAAGCACCCGCGCGCATTCGTTTAGCGCGCTCCTTGCCGGCTCGGCACTGGGGCGCGTCGGGTCTGGAAACGTGACCTAGATCGCGGGCAGCCGCACGAGGTCGGCGACCCGTTCCGCGCTCGGGCGCTCCAGCCAGGGCACGGCGCCGAGCAGCGGAGCGTCGATGCGCTCGCGCAAGGCCTCGACGAGGGCCGCGAAGCGCGGCTCGTCCGGCTCGATCTGGTTGGCCACCCAGCCGGCGAGCGGCGCGCCGTCGGCGAGGATGGTCTCCGCGGTCAGGAGCGCGTGATTGAGGCACCCCAGCCGAATGCCGACCACCATGACCACGGGCAGGCGCAGCGCCAGCGCGAGTTCCGCCAGGGAGATCCGCCCCTGCACGGGAACGCGCCAGCCGCCCACACCCTCGACCACCACCGGGCGACCGCCCGCGGCGAGCCGGGCGAAGGACCGGCGGATGACCTCGACCTCGATCACCCTTCCGGCCTCCGCCGCCGCCAGGTGCGGCGCGATGGGCGGAGCGAAGGCGTAAGGGTTGAGGTCAGCGTACGGCACGCGCTCCCCGCAGGCCGCGGCGAGCTGCTTGGCGTCCTCGCAGACCAGCCCCCCCGGGGTTTCCCGGCAGCCGGTGGCGATCGGCTTCATGGCACCCGGCCTGAAGCCCGCGCGGCGCAGCAGCACCAGCAGCGCCGCGGCGATCACGGTCTTGCCAACGCCGGTGTCGGTTCCGGTGACGAACCAGCCGGGGACGCTCATCGCGGCGGGCGCCCGATGCGGTCCACCGGGATGGCGACCTCGCCGCGCGCACCGTCGCCCGCGGCGGCCGGCTCCGGCCCCCAAGCGTGGCCGAAGATCACCTCGTAGCTCGCCGGCAGGCGCCCGTCGCGCCGGAACGCCTCGTAGGCCTGCTCCACGGCCCGCAGGCGCGCGCGCCCGGTCAGGCCATGGGGCCGTCCGGCGGTGGCGTTGTGGGCGCCGATCGCCTTGAGTTCGGCCATCAGGTCCCGCACCCGCGGGTAGGTCACGGTGGTGCGCTCGACGTCGAGCACCGGCTGGGCGAGACCCGCGCGCAGCATGGCATCGCCGACGTCGTGCATGTCCAGGAAGAGGTTCACGTGGCTATGGCCGTCGGCCGCGGCCCAGGCCGCGCGCAGTTCCCCCAGGGTGTCGGGACCGAAGGTCGTGAACATCAGCAAGCCCCCCGGCCGCAGCACGCGCCGGATCTCCGCGAACGTGCCCTGCAGGTCCACGCACCACTGCAGGGTGAGATTGGAGAACACCATGTCGGCGCAGGCATCCGCCAGCGGCAGATGCTCGATGTCCGCGCACAGCGCCCGCGTGCGGCTGAACCAGCGCCGCTGCGCCCGCAGCTGGCCCAGCATGGCCTGCGCGAAGTCCACCGCGATCACCT
>JBFKOE010000014.1:0-17839 GCA_041629015.1 Gammaproteobacteria bacterium | reverse complement strand
TGGCTGGGCGGGGTGGCCAACGGGACCTACATCTTCTTCCTGCCCGGCTCGAACGGGGCCTGCCGTCTGGCCTGGGACGCGATCCTGCACAAACAGCTCGATTACCGCACCAGGCCGTGCAACTTCGTGGAACTCATGCCGCGCCTGCTGGAGCATTGAGCGCGCGGTCGCTGAAATCTTTTGCCGCGGCGCACGGTCTACTGTTCTAGGTTCCCCCGCGGAAGGAGTGCCCATGCGCGCGATCATCTTTTCCCGTAGCTGGTATGCGACGGCGGCGCGCATCGCGCTGCTGGTGGCGCTCGGCTGGTGGGCGTTGCAGGCCGGCGGGTGGTTTGCGCGCGCGGCGGCGCCCTATCAGGCGCAGTGGCCGCAGACGGACTTCAGCCGTGCCGCCGTGGACCTCGTCGAGATCACCTCGGGCGGCCCGCCCAAGGATGGCATCCCTGCCGTGGACAATCCGCAGTTCGTCAGCGCGGCGGAGCCGATCGACTGGCTGGATCCGCGCGAGCCGGTGATCTCGGTCGAGATCGACGGCGATGCGCGCGCCTACCCGCTGCAGATCCTGATCTATCACGAGATTGTCAACGACACCGTCGGCGGGACACCGGTGGCGGTGACGTTCTGCCCGCTGTGCAATGCATCGCTGGTCTTCGACCGCCGCGTCGAGGGCGAGCTTCTCGATTTCGGCACCACCGGCATGCTGCGCAAGAGCGATCTGGTGATGTACGACCGCCAGAGCGAGAGCTGGTGGCAACAGTTCACCGGCACCGCGATCGTCGGCGCGCACACCGGCAAGGTGCTCACCCAGATACCCTCGAGCATCGTCGCCTTCGGCGATTTCGTCGCCGGCTACCCGGGCGGCAAGGTGCTGACGCGCAGGACGGGTTTCATTAGGCCCTATGGGCGCAACCCCTACCGTGGCTATGACGCCATGGGCAATCTTCCGTTCCTGCTCGACGATCCGGTCGATGAGCGCCTGCCCGCGATGGAGCGCGTGATCGGGGTCTCGCACAAGGGCCGCAATCGCATCTACCCCTTCGCCGCGTTTCGCGACCAGCCGGTGATCAACGACGAGTTCGAAGGCATCCCCCTGGTCGTGTTCAGCAAGGAGGGCACGCTCTCGGTGCTGGACCGCAGCAGCATTCGCGAGTCGCGCGAGGTGCCGGCAGCGAGCGCGTATCGCCGCGAGCTCGACGGCGATACCCTGCACTTCGAGGTGCGCGACGCCGAGATCCGCGATCGGGAGACAGGCTCGCGCTGGGACCTGTTCGGTCGCTGTGTGGCCGGCCCGCTGCGTGGCAAGCGCCTCGAGGCGCTGCCGGGCGGGGTGCACTTCGCCTTCGCCTGGCTCGCCTTCAGGCCGGATACCGAAATCTACAGTCGCTAGCGCCAGGCTGGGGGGCGCAAGAGCAGTACCGCGTGGAGCGGCGCGGGTCCGTATGGCACAATCTGCGCCTTTGCGGATAGCTGTGGGGCGAGACTCATGCGCATGCTGGTCATCGGGGCGACCGGGGTTGCGGGCGGTGCCGGGATTCGTGCGGCCCGGCAGTGCTTCGGCGACAGCGTGCACATCACGGGCGTCTGGTTCGGCAAGCCGAATCCCGAGCTCTCCGTGCCCGGAACGGACCTGACGCTGTTCGGCGACATCTCCGACCCTTCCACCTACCGGCTGATCACGGAGCGCAACGGCTCGGCTTATGACTGGTGCCTGTACGCGACCGCGCTCGGCGAGGTCGGTTTCCCCATCGAGGAGGCCACGCCCGAGCAGATCGCCGAGTCCAATCGCCTTTCCTTCGATCCCCTGCTGGAGCTAGAGCGGTGCCTGGAACCGAAGGCGATCGTCGCCTATTCGACCTTCTTCACGCTGGAGCACCAGCGCATCACCTACGGGGCCATGGGGCACTCCAAGGCGCGGATCGAGCAGTGGGCGCTGGAGCAGGGCAATGCGCGACGTATCTGCCTGCGTGCCGGAGCGTTTCGTTCGGCATCGAGCCAGGGGATCAAGCTGCTGGTGCGGCGACGCGCCAAGCAGCTCGCCGAGTCCGACAACGAGCTACTGCGCCGCTACTTCGCGGGCGCCAAGCCGTCCGAGGCGGTAGAGGCGATGGAGCGCGCGGTCTTCGAGGAGGAGCGCCTGACCTACGGCGACACCGGTACCGACGAGCGCGGTCTGGAGGCAGCGCACATCGAGATCTTCAGCGGCACGAGCAAGCCGTTCGTGAATGTCTGCGGCACGCGGGTGTGGCTCTCGGATGAGCCGCAGCGCCTGCAGTAGGGCGCAGCGGGCACTTGGAGCGGCTTGATGGGTGGAGGGCGGCGATGAGCAGCGCGAGCTTCGGTGTCGGTCAGCTGATCCATCACCGGCTGTTCGATTACCGCGGGGTCGTCTTCGACGTCGACGCCGAATTCTCGGGGACCGAGCAGTGGTACGAGCAGGTGGCCCGTACCCGTCCCCCCAAGGACCAGCCCTGGTATCACGTGCTGGTGGACGGCAGTGATCACACCACTTATGTCGCCGAGCGCAACCTGGAGCCCGACATCAGCGGCGAGCCGATCCGCCACCCCTTGCTCGCAACGCTGTTCAGCGCCTTTGAGGACGGTCGTTATCGGCTGCGCGGCCGGGCCAACTGATGGCCGGGTCCGGACGGCCGGCCATGACGCACGTGGCACTGCACGTGCGCGACGTCGACGCCTCTGAGCGTTTCTACGCCGAGTACTGCGCTCTGCGGCGCGTGCACGAGCGCCACGACAGCAAGGGCCGTCGAATCGTGTGGATGGCCGAGCACGGCCGCGAACGGGAGTTGATCTTCGTGCTGTTGCCGGGTGGGCTGGGCGCGCGGCGCGACGATCGCGATTTCGGCCACCTGGGATTCGCGCTGCCGTCGCGCGCGGCGGTCGAGGAGATCGCCAGGCGGGCGCGGACGCAAGGATGCCTGCTCTGGGATCTGCGCGAGGAACCCTACCCGGTCGGCTACTACTGCGGCGTGCTCGACCCGGACGGCAATCCGGTCGAGTTCAGTCACGGTCAGCCGCTGGGGCCGGGCGCCGAGGACGCGGACACGGCTAGCGTGCGCTGAGCGCCCGCGGGGTGGCACTTCCCGTGCCACCCCGCGAGCAGAGATTCCGTCTCAGGCGTTGACGCTTTCCTTGAGCGCCTTGAGCGCCGTGACCCGGACCGCGGTACGCGCCGGCTTGGCGGCGATCTTCACCTCTTCCCCCGTGAACGGGTTGCGGCCCATGCGCGCCTTGGTCGCGGGCTTCTTGACGCGGCGGATCTTCACACCGGTTTCCGGGATGCTGAACTCGCCGGAGCCGCGCTTCTTCAGGTGGCGCTTGATGTGATCGCCGAGCGCCGCAAACACCGCCGCCACGTCCTTGCGCGCGATGCCGGTCTCCTCGGTGATGCTCTTGATGATCTGATTCTTGGTCTGCTTCTGCGTGATGGGCTTGAGGTTGCTGGCCGCAACGGCCTTGACCTTGCTCGTTCGAGCGCTCTTACGGGTTGCTTTCTTCTTGGCAGCCATTGACTACTCCCAGGTGTAAGTGACGACAGGACAGGTGCTTGTCGGCGCGTAAAATAGCACAAAGAAATCGCCGGCAAAATGAATGTTTTTCCGAGAAAATCACGCGACGATGCGATGCACTCCGCCGCGGCGGGGATCACCCACCGCGTCGAGGCGCCGGCCACCCGACTCCAGGCTCGCGGCGTGCACGCCACCGAAGAACAGGTTCGGCTCCTGCCAGCGATGCTGCTCGGGGAAACGCTCGCGCAACGCATCCATCACGGCCTCGTCGAATCCGGGCTCCAGGCTGAGCAGTGCGCCCTCGTGGTGGATGCGCGGGCTGACGACCGCCTGCTCGAGCGACATTCCGAAGTCCACCCGATTGAGCAGAAACTGCAGAATCGCGGTCCGTATGCGGTTCGATCCGCCCGAACCGCAGGCGGTGAGGGTGCCGGCGGGGTCGATCAGCAGGGTCGGGGCCATCATCGAGGAGATCCGCTCGCCGGGCCGCCAGCGGTGAAAGCCCTCGGGGTTCAGGTCTTCCTCGCCGAGCATGTTGTTCAACATCACCCCGGTGCCCGGCACCACGTAACTCGAACCTTCGCCGTTTGAGACCGTCATGCTGGCGACATCGCCCGCCCGGTCGACGACGCTGATGTGTGTGGTTCCGCGCGTGGAAGACGTCCTCGTCGCGACCTGGGCGCGATAGCGTTCGACGAACTCGTGGCCAAGGACGCGGGTCTCGTGCTGCTCGAAAGGGAGCTCCTGCAGCCGGGCATCCAGGCGCGCCTTGTTGGTCAAGCGCATGGCCTCCGCGATGCCGAGCAGATGATCGAGCGAGCCGAAACTGGCACCTCGCACCCCCTCGTGCTCCAACAGGCGCAGCGCGAACGCGATCAACAGCCCACCGCTGGATGGTGGCGGGTTGGTGAGGATGCGCAGGCCGCGGTAGTCGCTCTCCAGGGGCGCGCGCCGGCCGACACGATACTGCGCGAGATCCCGGGCGCTGAGGTGGCCGCCGCCGGCAGCATGATCGGCGGCGATGCGCTCGGCGATCTCGCCCCGGTAGAAGAGCCCTTCACCCTCGCGCGCGAGCACTTCGGTGAAGTCGGCGAACTGCCGCATGCGCAGAAGCTCGCCCTCGCCGATCAGTCGATCGGGTTCGTCGGCCCTGGAGAAAAGGGCGCGCGATGCGGCGCTGGCCAGGTAGATCGCGCCGACCACGTCGAAGATGTAGGACTGCAACGAGTTCATGGCCACGCCCTGGCGCGCGAAGCTGACGGCGGGCTCCACCACCTCGGTCAGCGGCATGCGGCCCAGGTCGCGGTGGATCGCGAACATGCCGGCGACGTTGCCGGGCACCGCGATCGAGCCGAGACCGATGTGAAACTCCTGGGTCGTGGTTCCGAAGTCGGCAACGATGGGATGAAAGTCGAGGCCCTCCGGCGCGCGGCTGCGTCCGGGGGTGTGGGCAAAGAAGTCGTAGAGCAGCGGCTCGGCTGCAGCCGGCCGGGCGAGCAGAAAGCCGCCGCCGCCCAGTGACGCCAGCACCGGCTCGCATACGCAGGCCGCGAAGAAGCCGGCGACGACCGCATCGAAGGCGTTGCCGCCGGCCCGCAGAGTGATCTCCGCCGCCTCCGCCGTCTTCGGGTGACCGGCCGCGATCACGCCGGTGGCGACTCGATTCGAGGACTTCATTGCGCGTGATGATCCGGGTCCGGGGAGCAGGGGCCAATTATGGCAGACGTGGTCGTTGCCGCGCCGCCGCGCCGGGCGGATGCAGAGGGCCGGGCCGGCGTGCCATTTCAGGGCGCATGGCATAGAATCGCAAGGAATTTGGCACCGATCACGGTGCCGGTGCCCCTGTGCGTACATCATGGATCGAGACGCGCCGAGCGAGCGGGGCCGCTGGAGAAGGCACCGCGCACGGGCGAGGCGGCCGGGCGGTCTTGGGCAGTCAGTTCCGGGGCCCCCGCCGGAGCGAGGACCAAAGAGCGCAATGGGCGAACCAGAACCAGTCATCGACGAAGGCCAGCTGCAGCGGTTCGTGCCCATCAACGCACTGAATCCGACCAGCTTGCGGCAGATCGCAAGCAAGGCGGTGATCAAGAGCTATCGCGAGGGCGAGCGCCTGTTCCGGCGCGGCGACCGCGACGGCAAGACCCTTTACCTGCTCTCGGGCGCGATCGAGCTCTTGGCCGGCGGTCAGTCGATCGCGGTGGAGGCCGGGTCCGAGACCGCTCGCCATCCCCTTGGGCAGCATCAACCGCGGCAGGTGGACGCGGTCGCCAAGTCGAGCGTGCAGTGCCTGCTGGTCGACACCAACATGCTCGACATGATGCTCACCTGGCAGCAGTCGAGCAGCTTGCAGGTGGGCGAGATCGAGCAGGACGAGTCCGATGACTGGATGACGAAGCTGCTGCAGAACAAGCTCTTTCTCAAGCTGCCTCCCGCCAACATCCAGAAAATCATAATGCTGATGGAGGACATGGAGGTCAGCAAGGGCGACACGATCATCCGCCAGGGCGACGAGGGCGATTTCTACTACTACATTCGCCAGGGCAAGTGCGAGATCGTGCGCCAGCCACGCCCCAACGCCGCCGAGATCAAGCTCGCGCAGCTGCCCGCCGGCGAGTCCTTCGGCGAGGAGGCGCTGGTCTCCGAGGAGAAGCGCAACGCCACGGTTCGCATGCTCAGTGACGGGACGCTGATGCGCCTGTCGAAGAAGGACTTCGTCAAGCTCATCCACGAGCCGCTGCACAACAACGTCGACTACTACCAGTCCGAGGTCCTGGTCGCCGATGGTGGCATTTGGCTGGACGTGCGGCTGCCCGACGAGTATGCCAACTCGCACATTTCCGACGCGCTGAACATTCCGCTGCAGACGCTGCGCCTGCAGCTCGCTCAGCTGGACAAGCAGCGCAAGTATGTCGTGTGCTGCGACACCGGCCGGCGCAGTGCGACGGCGGCGTTTCTCATGAACGAGAACGGCTTTGACGCCTATGTCCTCGCCGGCGGGCTGATGAACCTGCCGCAGGAAGTGTTTCTCGCCTCCGACCGCAAGGGCGAGCGGCTGGATCCCTCGCGCGCGAATCCCAACATCGTCTCAGCCCGCGAGATGAAGTCCGCTTCGGCGCCGCGCGCCGAGGCGCCGGCGAAGGGCGGCACCGCCCCTGCCAAGCAGCCTGCCGCCAAGGAGGCGGACAAGAAGCAGGCCGCGTCGGGCGGCGCGACCAAGAGCGGCGGCACCCAGGCCGTGCTCGCCAGGGCCCGCGAGGCGCTGGAGCGGGCGCGGCGCGTGAAGGACAAGTCGGCGGAGCCGAAGCCGCCCGCCGCGCCGGCGCCGAAGCCCGCGGGCGAGAAGCGGGGAGCCGAGATCGCCGAGCAGGGGCGGCAGCTCGAGGAATCCGAGGCCGCCAAGCTGCTGCTCAACCAGGAGGTCACGCGGCTCGAGGACGAGCTCACCCGGCTCAACCATCAGCTTCAGGAGGCCCTGGATGAAAACCAGCGCCTCGAGGTCGAGCTCACCAAGCGTGCGGGCAGCGCCAAGGATGCGGCGGCCGGCTTGGAGTCGCGCCTGGCCAGGGAGCGCGAACGGTGGGAGAAGCGCCTGGCCGAGACCGAGGAGAAGCGCGCGCGCGAGATCGAGGATCTCAGGCGCGGCTCGGAGGAGGCGCTCGCCAAGGCTCGTGCCACGGCCGAGGCGGAGCGCACCTCGCTCAGGGAGCACCTGAGCAAGCTGCAGGGGGCCAGCGGCGAGAAGCAGGAGCTTGCCGAGGCGCTCGAGCTCATGGGCGGGCAGATGGAAAGCGTGCAGAAGGCGCTGCAGGCCGCGGAGGCTGCACGCGGCGCCGCGGAGCAGGGCAAGCGCGACGCCGAGCGCGCGCGGGAGGACCTGGAGCAGTCTTTGCGCGATTCCAAGCGCGACGCCGAGGAGCAGCGCGCGAACGCGGAGGCGGTGCAGAAGTTGCGCGAGGACCTGGAGCGGGCTCGCGAGGAGCGGGCCAGCGCCGAGCGCGATGCCGCCTCGGCGCAGCGCAATCTGCGCGAGCTCCAGGAGGACAGCGGTCGCGATCGCGCCGAGGTACAGCGTGTGCGCGATGAGCTGGAGCAGACCCAGCGGGCATTGACCCATTCGCTCAACGAGAAGAGCAGCGCCGAGCAATCGGTGGAGAAGCTGCGTGGCCAGCTTCAGGCGATGGAGAAGGAGCGGAGCGAGCGCGATTCGCGCACCGGAGAGGAGCTGGAGCGCGCGCGCATCGAGCTGAAGGCCGTGCAGGCCGCCTTGGTCGAGATGACCACGGAACGCGACGGCGCGCTCGAGCAGCGCGATCGGGCCGAGCAGGAACGCCAGTCGGCCGCCGACGAGCTGGAGGCCGCGCGCGCGGCCCGGCGCGAGCGCGACCGCGAGCTCAAGGAGGAGCTCGATCGGCTGCACGAGCGGATCGGCGAATACCAGGGCCGCATGGAGGAGGCCATGCGGATCAAGGAGGAAGCCGAGGCGGCGCGCGCCGCCGCCGAGGACAAGGCGTCCGCGGCGCTCGAGGGCTACGACGATCATCAGCGCGCCCTGGAGGAGCAGATCCAGGAGTACCAGACGGTGCTCGGGCGCATGGAGGAAGAGCTCGGCCAGGTGGGCAAGATCACCGAGGAGGCCGACTCGGCGCGCAAGCAGAGCGAGGACCACGTGGTCCGGATGGCGCGCGAGCTCGAAAACCTGCGCAAGGCGCTCAAGTCGGTGGAGCACGAGAAGGAGGAAGCCTGGCAGGCCCGCAAGCGCGCCGAGCAGGAGGTCGCCAAGGCGAGACGCAACGCGGTCGATGCGATCCAGAAGGCCAACCAGCAGGTCAATCGCGCGCAAGACGATTTGAAGCGCGTGCGCACCGAGGCCGAGGCGGAGATCCAGCGGCGCCTCGAGATGGAGACCAGTCGAATGCGACCCGCTCCGGCGCCCGCGGCCAGCCACGACTCGCGTTTCCACGACGTCAAGGTGCGCCACGAGCGCGAGGTGACGCTGGGGACGGAGCGCATTCGGGACACGCAGAGCGTGGGCACGCGCACGGGCATGGGCCACAAGGCCGTCGGCGGGCGCAAGCGCGGCAAGGGGCTGCTGATCCTGGTGCTGATGCTGGTGACCATGGCCGCGGTTGCCGGTTTCGTGTTCAAGGACCAGGTGCTCGAGCTGCTGCGCCAGCAGGGCATCGATCTGCTGCCAGCCGACAAGCCGGCGTCGAGCGACGGCAGCGCCGCCACGGTGGCGCCGCAACCCGCCGCGGCGCCCGCGCCGGCACCCCAGCGCCAGGCGCGCCCCGAGCCGCCGGCGCCGGTGGCGCCGCCGCGCCGCCCCGCCGCCCCGCCCGTACCGGCGCCCGCGCCCGCGAGCCGAACCACCATCCAGGATCCGCTGCGCGCGGGCGGCGTCGGCCCGGTGATGGTCCTGCTCGAGGGCGGCGAGTTCCTGATGGGCGCCGACCCCGCGTCGCCGGACAACGCTGCCAAGCCGCAGCACCCGGTGCGTGTTCGCCCGGTCGCCGTCGGGCGTTTCGAGGTCACCTTCGAGGAGTTCGATCGCTTCGTGCAGAGCACCGGGCGCGAGGCGCCCAACGACGCCGGCCGCGGCAGGGGCAATCTCCCGGTCGTGAACGTCTCCTGGAACGAGGCCCGCGCCTACGCGGCCTGGCTGAGCGAGCAGACCGGGCGCACCTACCGCCTGCCTACCGAGGCCGAGTGGGAGTATGCGGCGCGCGCCGGACAGAAGGGCGTGTACTGGTGGGGCAGCGCCATCGGCAGCGGCAACGCCAACTGCTTCAACTGCGGGACCGAGTGGGACGGCCTGCAGCCGGCGCCGGCCGGCAGCTTCAAGGCCAACCCGTTCGGTCTCAACGACACCTCCGGCAACGTCGCCGAATGGGTGCAGGACTGTTATTTCCCCAGCTACGACGGCGCGCCCAACGACGGCAGCTCCTGGGAGGCGGGAACCTGCACCGAACGGGTGGTGCGCGGAGGATCCTTCGCCAGCTCGGCCAAGGCGCTGCGCACCTCGAGTAGGGAGCGATTCTCGCTCGACACGCGCCTGGACAATCTCGGTTTCCGACTGGTGCGGGAGCCCTGAGCCCTTGAGTCGTGCGCGGCGCTAGGCCGCGGCAATCATCGTCCGCCACGCCCACCATGCCCAGGCCGGTTGTCGTCGTCCAGGAGTTGTCGAAGCGCTTCGGCGCGGTCACCGCCGTCGACGGGATCAGCTTCGAGATCGAGCAGGGCCGCATCTGTGCCCTGCTCGGCGGCAACGGAGCCGGCAAGACCACCACCCTTTCGATGCTGCTCGGGCTGCTGCTGCCAAGCTCCGGCCAGGTGGAGGTGCTCGAATGCGACATGCTGCGCGAGCGCTACCGGGCGCTGCCGCGAATGAACTTCTCCTCGCCCTACGTCGATCTGCCACAGCGCATCAGCGTCGCCGAGAACCTCACCGTCTATGCCCGCCTCTACGGTGTGCGCGACGCGCGCCGTCGCGTCCGGCAGCTGGGTGAGGACCTCGACATCGTGCCTTTCCTGTCGCGGCCCTACGGCACCCTGTCGGCGGGGCAGAAGACGCGGGTTGCGCTGGCCAAGGCCCTGCTCAACGAGCCCGCGCTGCTGTTGCTAGACGAGCCCACCGCCTCGCTGGATCCAGACAGCGCCGATCGGATCCGCGGCTATCTGGTCGATTACCAGCGGCGCAGCGGCGCGACCATACTGCTCGCATCGCACAACATGCCCGAGGTCGAGCGCATTTGCTCGGACGTCATCATGCTGCGCCAGGGCAGGATCGAGGATCGGGGCTCGCCGCGGCAGCTGATCCAGCGCTATGGCCGCGCGACGCTCGAGGAGGTCTTCCTGCACATCGCGCGCGAGGCCGACGGCGAATCGCGGCGCAGGGCGAGCGCGTGAGCCCCGTGCTGTTCTCGCCGGCGCGGGTGGGCGCACTGGTGCTGCGCTATCTCTATCTCATGCGCCGCTCCTGGCCGCGGGTGCTGGAGCTTGCCTACTGGCCAACGGTGCAGATGATCCTCTGGGGACTGATCACCCGCTTCTTCCTGCTGCACAGTGACTGGCTGGTGCAGGCGGCGGGCGTGCTGGTCTCGGCGGTGCTTCTCTGGGAGGTGTTGTTTCGCGGGCAGCTCGGCGTCTCGCTGCCGTTCTTCGAGGAGATCTATTCGCGCAACCTGGGCCATCTGTTCGTGAGCCCGTTGCGCGCGTATGAGCTGGTGTGCGCCTTGCTCTGCATCAGCCTGATGCGCACGGTGATCGGCGTCGGCACCGCGGCGCTGCTGGCGCTCCCCCTGTATCACTATTCGGTGTTCTCGCTGGGCATGCCGTTGCTGGCCTTTTTCGCCAATCTGCTGGTGATGAGTTGGTCGATCGGCCTGCTGGTCGCTGCCCTGGTCATGCGCTACGGCCTCGGCGCCGAGAGCATGGCCTGGGTGGCCATCTTCGCCGTGCAGCCGATCAGTGGCGTCTACTATCCGGTGGCAATCCTGCCCGACTGGGCGCAGACGCTGGCATTCTGGCTGCCTTCCAGCCACGTCTTCGAAGGCATGCGCGCGGTACTGCTGGACGGGGTCTTTCGCGGTGACCTGATCGTCAACGCGATCCTGCTCAACCTGCTCTGGTTGGGCGGTGGGGTGGCGGTATTTCTCTACTCCGTGCGCATGGCACGGCGCCGCGGCCTGCTGTTGCAGCAGGGCGAATGAGCGTGCGGCGGTGCGCCTCGTGCGCCGCTCAGTCCTTCAGCGTGCGCAGCAACCGCGCCCGGAGCAGCGGATGCACGGGCTCCGGCTTCGGCCTCGTCTCGGCCGCGCGGACGGTGGCCAGCTCGGTCTCGGCGTGCCCGGGTTCACGACCCGTCTCGGCCTCGACTCGGCGCCCCGGCTCGCGAGGTTTCCAGCTTCCCGACTGCATGTCGTAGATCTTCATGGCGGCGACCTCAGGTGTTGAGCCCCAGTGCTCGAGCCGGCTAGGTTGCCCCCGCGGCTGGAGCTCGGGCGCGCGGGCCGACTCGGGCCAGCGCCCCTTATTGATGTTATCGGCCGTTGCTCGTAGCGGTTTAGCCGCTTCTTCCCGACGCGGCCCACGGGGGTGCGCGGTATCAGCCGGAGGCCAGCGCATGCGCGCGACGGGTGGTCTCGGGAAGGCGGTAGCGCGTCGTGCACCGGAGCACCAGGCGGACTGCCGTCTCCAGGCCGACGCGATGCCCGGTGGACACGAACACGGGCTTGACGTCCGTTCGCGTGCGTAACACCGCGCCCACCGTCTCGCCGGCATCGACGAGCGGGCTCCATGCGCCCTTGCGGGTGTCCGGCTCCGCGTAGGTTCCGATCAGTCGCGTCTTGGCGACGCCGATGCTCGGCGTGTCGCAAAGCAGGCCGAGATGGCAGGCGATGCCGAGCCGGCGCGGGTGCGCGTAGCCCTGGCCGTCGCAGAGCAGCACATCGGGCCGGCAATCGAGCCGTCCCAGCGCGGCGAGGATCACCGGCACCTCGCGAAACGATAGCAGGCCCGGAACGTAGGGAAAGCGCACGGTCTGCTCGGCGACGGCGTGCTCGATCGGCTCGAGCGAGGGATAGTCGAGCACGGCGACCACGGCGCGCCCGCGGTGTCTGCCCCTGGGAAAGCCGACGTCGATGCCGGCTACGCGACGGATCGCTCCCAGCCGATCGCGCAGTTCCAGGCGTTGGGCCAGCTCCCGCTGCAGCGCCATCGCCTCGCGTGGCTCGAGGTCCCACCGGTGGTCCGATTGCGGTTTCACTCTCATCACCCGATGCATGCGCTCGGCGCGACGCTAACGCCGTGCGTTGCCGCACGCAAGCACGCATCGATCGAGGAGACGGCACTATCCGCGCAGGAATTGTGAACCGATCGGCAGACCGCGCCCCGCCTCCGGGGCTCCAATGGGCCAATACAACGCCGCACTGCGCCCTTAGGGCGCCGGGAGTCAAGCAATGTCAGAGAACGGCATCCTGATGATCTGGCCCAACCAGCCGGCCCTGTCGCTGCTGGTATGGGCGTTGGCGGGCATCGTGCTCCTATATATAGCGCGAGCGCCCGCGCACCAGGCATTCATCGCCATGGGCCGCGTATTGCACAACGCGCTGCGCCTGAGCGCGCACTCGATCACCTCGGCGCGTGAGCGCCTGGAGCTGCGCAACCGCGAGGTCCTGCTGGCGGCCGGACGGGATTCGGCCGAACGGCTGATCGAGCGCGAGTTCCGCCGCATCGAGGCCACGACCCAGCGCGACCTGGCCGGCTATCCGGCACTGCATCGCAAGGTCATGGAGCAGGTCACGGCGATCGACGAGGACTACCGCAAGGCCGCCGAGGTGCCGCCGGAGATCCCCGGCTGGGTGGACGCCATCGAGGCCGTCGCCAAGATCCAGTCGGTAAGCGAGCCGCGCGTAGCGGAGGTCCTGGAGGATATCCATCACTCCTTCGAGAAGTCGCAGGCCACCGCGATGGGCGCCTACCGCAAGTCGAGCAAGGAGCGCCATAGGCTGCTCGCCAAGATGATGCCTTACTGGCGTCGTCTGTCACAGACCATGGACACCACCGAGAAGACCCTTGATCGCTTGCTCGAGCGTTCCAAGCACGTCGATCAGCAGATGAAGGGCTACGGTGAGATCCTGCAGGGCAACGATCAGGCGCTGCGCACCCTGTCCTCGTCCTCGCTTACCCAGTTTTTTGTGTCGACTTTTGTTCTTCTCGTGGCCGTGGGCGGCGCGGTGATCAACTTCAACCTCATCGCCTACCCGATGCAGGAAATGGTGGGCGGCGCGAGTTACATCGGCGATTTCCGCACCGCGGACGTGGCGGCGATGGTGATCATCCTGGTCGAGATCGCCATGGGCTTGTTCCTCATGGAATCGCTGCGGGTGACACGACTGTTCCCGGTGGTCGGAGCGCTGGACGACCGGCTGCGGGTGCGCATGATCTGGATCACCTTCACCATCCTGTTCATTCTCGCCAGCGTCGAGTCTGCGCTCGCCTACATGCGTGATCTGATCGCGGCCGACGTGGAAGCGCTGCGCCAGTCGCTGGCCGGCGGCGTTGCCGCGGTGGCCACCGCGGAGAACCGCTGGATCCCGACGGTCGGCCAGATGGTGATGGGCTTCGTGCTGCCCTTCGCGCTGACCTTCGTCGCCATTCCGCTGGAATCCTTCGTGCATTCCTCGCGCACCGTGCTGGGCATGATGGCGGTGGGGCTGCTGCGCTTCCTTGCCGCCGCGCTGCGTTTTCTCGGCAGCCTGTTCCGACACGGCGCAGCGATGGCGGTGCGCGTCTACGATCTGGTGATCTTCGGTCCCCTGTGGATCGAGGGTCTGATCCGTGCGCGCGGAAGCGAGGCCGAGGGGGTGACGCGCCTGGACAAGGCGGGTCGCGGACGGCGCGGGGAGAACGCGTCGATCACCGACACCGGAACGCGGTGGAAGGAGGCGGTGTCATGAGAAAGCTAATCGTTATCGCAGCCCTGGCCGTCGCCAGCCTGCTCGCTGGCTGTGCCTCGGAGCGCGTGTCGCACACGCGCGGTTTCTACATGCTCATCGACACCTCGGGTACCTACACGCGCGAGCTCGCCAAGGCTCAGCAGATCATCAACTTCGTGCTGGCCAGCCTGCATCCCGGAGACTCCTTCGCGGTGGCGCGCATCGATACCGGCAGCTTCAGCGAAAAGGACATCCTGGCCAAGATCACCTTCGATACCCGGCCCTCGGTCACCAATCAGCAGAAGCGCGCCTTCCAGGAGACCATCGATCAATTCGTCAAGAGTGTGCGGAAAGGCAGCAGCCACACCGACGTCTCCGGCGGCCTGCTGCAGGCCGTGGAGTACCTCAACGAGACCGGTGCCGGAAAGAAGACGGTATTGATCTTCTCGGACCTGGAGGAGGATCTCGCCAAGGGCTACGTGCGCGATTTCGAGATCCCGGTCGGCGGCTTCCAGGTGGTGGCGGTCAACGTGACCAAGCTGCGCAGCGACAACTTCGATCCGCGCGACTACCTCAATCGGCTGGAGAACTGGCGCCAGCGCGTCGAGAAATCGGGCGGCAAGTGGCGGGTCATCAACGACCTGGAGCGACTCGATCCGCTTGTCGCCGGGTAGCGAGCCTCATTCTTTGTCGAGCCGTTGGCGGGCCTTCGGGCCCGCTTCTTTTTTTAGGCGCGCCGCTCAGGGGCTGGGGTTGGGGTGCTCCCTGTGGATCGCCTCGATGCCGGCGAGCACCTCGTCGGGGAGCACGACGGCGTCGGACGCCAGATTTTCGTCGAGCTGGGCCAGGTCGGTGGCGCCGACGATGGTGGCGGTCAGGAACGGCCGGGAGTTCACGTAGGCGAGCGCCATCTGGGTGGGATTGAGATCGAACGCTCGGGCCAGTTTGGCGTAGGCTCGCACCGCCGCCTCCGCCTGGGGGTTGGTGTAGCGGTCGAAGTACTTGAACAGCGTCAGCCGCGCCCCGGGCGGCTGCTGCCCGCCCAGGTACTTGCCGCTCAGCACGCCGAAACCGAGCGGCGAGTAGGCGAGCAGACCCACGCCCTCGCGGTGGGCGATCTCCGCCAGCCCAACCTCGAAGCTGCGGTTGAGCAGGCTGTAGGGGTTCTGAATGCTGACGATGCGCGCCAGGCCGGCCTCGCGCGCGAGGCGCAGCAGTTCCATCACGCCCCAGGGCGTCTCGTTGGATACGCCGATGTGGCGCACCTTGCCCGCGCGCACCAGCTCGTCGAGCACCCCCAGCGTCTCCTCGAGCGCGACGGGCCGCTCTTCGCTGTCGTGGGTGTAGCCGAGCTGGCCGAAGAAGTTGGTGCTGCGGTCCGGCCAGTGCAGCTGGTAGAGATCGACGTAGTCGGTCTGCAGTCGCCGCAGGCTGGCCTCGAGGGCGGACTCGATGTTGTGTCGATCGAGGCGCAGCGCGGGACGGATGTGTGCCAGGCGCTCGGCGGGGCCCGCCACCTTGGTCGCGAGCACGACCCGGTCGCGCGCGCCGCGGCGCTTCAGCCAGCTGCCGATGTAGCTCTCGGTACGGCCCTGGGTCTCGGCGCGCGGCGGCACCGGGTAGAGCTCGGCGGTGTCGATGAAGTTGACCCCGGCCGCCAGAGCCCGGTCGAGCTGGGCGTGGGCGTCGGCCTCGGTGTTCTGCTCGCCCCAGGTCATGGTGCCGAGACAGATGCGGCTGACCTTGATGCCGCTCCCGCCCAGCTGCGTGTAGTGCATGGGATCGTGCCTCCGCCGTGTCCGCGCCAGCCCCAAGTGTAGTCGCTGGCACGCGGGGGCCCCGCGGATCGCCCGACGCGCGGCTAGGCGGCCGTGCGCCGGCGCTGCATCAGCTCCTCGATCAGCGGCGCGAAGATCAGCTCCATCGCGAAGCCCATCTTGCCGCCCGGCACCACGATGGTGTTGCGCCGGGACATGAACGAGTCGTGCACCATCGCCAGCAGGTAGGGGAAATCGATGTTCAGCGACTTCGGGTCGCGGAAGCGGATCACCACGAAGCTCTCGTCCGGCGTCGGGATGTCGCGGGCGATGAAAGGGTTCGAGGTGTCCACCGTGGGCACGCGCTGGAAGTTGATGTCGGTGCGCGAGAACTGCGGCGTGATGTAGTGCACGTAGTCGTGCATTCGGCGCAGGATGGTGTCGGTGACCGCCTCCGGCGAGTAGCCCCGCGCCGCGGTGTCACGATGGATCTTCTGGATCCACTCCAGGTTCACGATCGGCACCACGCCCACCAGCAGGTCGACCCACTGGGCGATGTTGACGTTCTCGCACACGACCCCGCCGTGCAGGCCCTCGTAGAAGAGCAGGTCGGTGCCTTCGGGCAGGTCCTCCCAGGGCGTGAAGGTGCCGGGCTCCTGGTTCCAGGGTGCGGCCTCCTCGTCGTTGTGCAGATAGTAGCGGCGCTTGCCTTGCCCGGTCTCGCCATAGCTGCGAAACAGGTCCTCGAGCTCCTCGAGCAGGTTGGCGCGCGGGCCGAAGTGGCTGAGCGGCACGCAGTCCTTGTGCGCCAGCGCCACGGCCTCCTTCATCTCGAGGCGGTTGAAGCGATGGAAGCTGTCGCCCTCGATCACCGCGGAGTTCACGCTCTCGCGGAAGAAGATGTGCTCGAAGGCCACCTTGACGGTGCTGGTGCCGGCGCCCGAGGAGCCGGTCACGGCGATGATGGGGTGCATGGTCGACATGAAAGCCCTCCAGGGAGCGGGAACCGGTGATTCCGCCGCGGGGCCCTCCAGACCTCGAGCCTCTTCGCCAGCCGGCCGTGCTTGCGGCGCGAAAAGCATAATCTTCTACCAGAAATTGCCGGCGCGGCGATTAGTATTATCTGATGCCACCATCGCCGCGATTTATGGAGCGGACGTCTTTGATAAGCTTGAGCTAATGCATGCCGGGCTCGAGCGGCTGCCGGCGAGGCCGCCCTCAGAAGATCAGATTGAGCATCAGCAGCATGACCACCAGGAACAGGATGGTCATCACGCCGCCGGCGCGCATGAAGTCCGCCACGCGGTAACCGGCGGGACCCATGATCAGGGCGTTGACCTGGTGGGTGGGGATGAGGAAGGAGTTGGAGGTGGCCAGCGCCACGGTCAGGGCGAAGACCCCCGGATCCGCGCCCGCGGCCACGGCGATGTTCACCGCCAGTGGCACCAGCAGCACCGTGGCGCCGACGTTGGACATCACCAGCGTGAAGCCGGTCGCTAGCACCGCGAGCACCGCCTGCAGCACCCAGGTGGGCACGTCGCCGGTGGTTTCGAGCACGCGCTGCGCCACCCAGGCCGCGGTACCGGTGTTCTCGACCGCAAGACCCAAGGGGATGAGGCTGGCGAGCAGGAACACCGTGCGCCAGCTGACCGAGCGATAGGCTTCGTCCATGGTCAGCACGCCGCTCACGATCATTCCCATGGCGCCGGTGAGCAGGGCGACCGAGAGCCGCAGATCGGTAAAGATCACCAGCCCCACCGCGAGCAGGAAGAAGCTGAGCGCGAAGCTGACCTTGTGCGGGCGCAGCTCCTCGTGGGGATAGTCGGTGGTCACCACCACCAGGTCGCGATCCTTGCTCAGGCGGGCGAGGTCCTGCCACAGGGTGTGGACCACCAGGGTGTCGCCGGCCTGGAACTGGAGGTCGCGCAGACCGGTGGCGAGCGTCTGGCCGACGCGGTGGACCGCGAGCACGCTGATGCCGTAGGTCTTGCGCATCCTCAGGTCGCTCATGGTCTTGCCGATGTGCGTCGAGCCGGGCGGGATGACGATCTCGGCGATGCCCGCGCGGGTGGGGGTCAGTGATTCGGCGAAGGAGCTCAGGCTGCGCTTGAGCCGAATGCCG
>JBFKOE010000013.1:0-18819 GCA_041629015.1 Gammaproteobacteria bacterium | reverse complement strand
GCGAGCCAGTCCGCGCAATAGAGCACGGCGCGCGCCTTGTCCTTGCCCCGCGATGCGGTTGGCTCCTCGCCGAGCGCCTCGTGGTGGTGCTCGAGCAGCGCGCCGATGTCCTCGGGCAGCCCCCAGGCGGCGGCCAGGCGGGCGGCGACCTGATCGTGGGTGACGCCGAAGAGCTCTCGCTCCAGTCGGTAGCGGCGGTCCGGGTCGCAGGCCAGCAGCCGCGACCACTCGCTGGCCTTGTCCGGCCAGAGCGTGCACATCACCAGCAGGCCGCAGTCCTGCAGCAGCCCGATGGTGAAGCACTCGTCGGCATCAAGGCCGACCTCCTTGCCGAGCAGCTTGGCGCTGACCGCGCGGCGCAGGGCATCCTCCCAGTGGCGGATCGGGTCGAGCCCGGGTACCGACCGCGGGGTGAGCGCATCGCGCACCGCCACGCAGAGCACCAGGTTGCGCACGGCGCGGTGGCCGAGCACGGTCGCGGCGCGCGAGGCGGTGCGGATCTCGCGGCCCAGGCCGTAGAAGGGCGAGTTCGCCACCCGCAGCAGCTCCGCGGCCAGCGCGGGGTCGCTCGCGGCCAGCTCGCCGAGCTCCTCGGAAGTCACGTCCGTTCGGGTGCAGGCCTGAATCAGGCGGATCGCAGCCTGGCTCGGCATCGGCAGGTCGCGCGGCCGCAGATCGAGCTGCAGTCCTTGCGCCTCGCCGGGCGGTGCGGTCCCGGAGGTGCCCGTCGGGTTCGACATGGGCCTAAGTATGACCGCGGCAGGCGCGAAATTCAGCCGTGCCGCGGGCGCGGGCCGAGCACGGGTCTGCGGTATAGTAGGGGCGTGGTGGTCCAGCGGTTCACGCGCCCTGCATGCGCAGCGACGAGGCCCGGGTGAAGACGGACGCTGAACGGGTACCCCAGCTCAATCCCGCGACCTACGAATGGTCGGCGCGGCTCTTCACCACTGTGCGCAAGCTCCTCAAGGTAAACATCAAGCTCCATCACAGCGAGGGGCAGATCCAGTCGGGCGACATCTTCGTGTTCAACCACTTCGCCCGCCTCGAGACCTTCATCCCTCAGTACTTGATCTACCGCGAGACCGGCGCCTTCTGCCGCTCCATCGCCTCGCACGAGTTCTTCGCCGAGGACGACGCCTTCTCCAATTACCTGCTCGGCCTCGGCGCGATTCCCAACAACTATCCTCGCCTCCTGCCGTTGCTCGCCGAGGAGATCCTGCGCGGGCGCAAGGTGGTGGTCTTCCCGGAGGGCGGCATGGTCAAGGATCGGCGCGTGCTCGATCGCCACGGCCGCTTCAGCATCTACTCGCCCGCGGCGCGCGAGCGGCGCAAACATCACACCGGGGCCGCGGTGATCGCGCTCACCCTCGACGCCTTCAAGTGGGTGATCCGTTGCGCGGCCGAGCGCGGCGAGAGCGCCCGCCTGGAGCAGTGGCGCGAGCGCCTCGGGCTCGCCTCGGTGGATGAGCTGCTCGCCACCGCACGGCGCCCGACGCGGATCGTGCCGGCCAATATCACCTTCTATCCGATCCGGGTCGGCGACAATCTCCTGCGTCAGGGTGCCAAGCTGGTTGCGCGTGGCCTGAGCCGCCGGCTCACCGAGGAGCTGATGATCGAGGGCAACATCCTGCTCAAGGATACCGACATGGATATCCGTCTGGGCGAGCCGGTCGATGCAGCCGACTACTGGCGGCGCTGGGAGCTGCCGCTGTTCCGCGGGGTGATTCGCAACATCGATTCCCCCGACCACCTGCTGGCGTACTCACCGACCGCCGAGCGCTGGCCCGAGCGCATGGCCGCGCGCTGGCTGCGCAACAAGGCGCTGCGAATACGCAACGATTACATGCTCCGCGTGTACGCGGGCGTCACCGTCAACCTCAGCCACCTGGCTTCGCGACTGATCGTGATGTCGATCGACGCCGGGCGCATGGAGATCGGTCACGCGCGTTTCTGCCGGACGTTGTACCTGGCGCTGAAGGCCCTGCAGCGTTCCGAGCAGGTCCACCTGCATCGCAGCCTGCGCAATCCGGTGTGTTACCGCGGCGTCGCCGAGGGCCGGGCGCCGGGTGTGCGCCAGCTGCTGAAGGTGGCCGAGGAGATGGAGCTCTTGAGCCGCGAGGCGGCGCAGATCCGTTTCCTGCCGAAGCTGCTCGTCGAGCACGAGTTCCACGAGATCCGGCTCGAGAACCTGGTGGCGGTCTACGCGAACGAGGCCGAGCCCGTGCTGCAGGTCACGCGGGCGCTGCAGCGCGCCGTGAGAGAGGAGCCGGCCCTCGATGCGCGCGGCTACGCGCTGCACCGCTTCGACGACGAGCGGCGCGAGCATGCCTGGGACCGCGCCTACTTCGACAAGCCGCGCTTCGGCGCCATCAACCGGCAGGAGACGGCAACCGAGAGCGGCGAGCCTTTCCTGCTGCGGCCGAAGAGCCCGCGTGGGCTGGGGGTTCTGCTGGTGCACGGCTTTCTCGCCTCGCCGGCGGAGCTCGCGGAATTCGGCAAGCGCCTGGTAAAGCGCGGCTTCACAGTGCTCGGCGTGCGTCTCAAGGGGCACGGCACCTCGCCCTGGGACCTGCGCGAGCGCAGCTGGCAGGACTGGTTCGACTCGGTGCGCAGCGGCTACGAGATCCTCGCCGAGCTCACGCCCAGGGTCGGTATGGTCGGCTTTTCCACTGGCGGTGCCCTGGCTCTTCTGCTCGCGGCCGAGAAGCCCGCCGGCCTGGCCGGGGTCGCGGTCGCCTCGGTGCCGCTGCGCTTCCGCAACCGCAACCTCATCTTCGTGCCGCTGCTGCACCGGGCCAACCGGGTCGCGAGCTGGCTGCCGAGCCTGGAAGGGATCGTCCCGTTTCGACCCAACGAGTCCGAGCATCCCCACATCAACTACCGCAACATTCCGGTGCGGGGTCTCTACGAGCTGCGCCTGCTGGTCGAGCGGCTGGAGCAGGTTCTGCCCCAGGTGAGCTGTCCGGTGTCGGTTCTGCAGGGCACCGAGGATCACGTCGTGGATCCCAGGAGCGCGCAACTGTTGCTCGACGGCCTGGGCTCGACGCAGAAGGAGAGCCACGAGATCCTTGCCAGCCGGCACGGGATACTGAACGAGAACATCGGTGCCAGCCAGGAGATCGTGGCGACCTTCCTCGAAAGGCTCGACAAGGCGGGCGACCCCCGCAGCGGGTCCGCGGAGCAGCTGTCGGCCGCCTGAGGCGCACTGCTGGCGCGCTCAGCTGACTAGCGAGTCGCTGCCTGTCGCCTCCAGCTCGAAGGCCGCGGCCATCAGGGCGCGGGTGTAGGGGTCCCTGGGAGCCTCAAAGATCGCGGCGGCCGGTCCCTGCTCCACGACCCTGCCATCGCGCATCACGATCAGCTCGTCGCTGAGCGCGCGCACCACCTTGAGATCGTGACTGATGAACATGTAGGCGAGCGCGTGGCGCCGCTGCAGCTCGCGCAGCAGGTCGACGATCTGCGCCTGCACCGAGACATCGAGTGCCGAAGTTGGTTCGTCGAGCACAACCAGCCGCGGCTTGAGCGCCAGGGCACGCGCGATGGCGATGCGCTGGCGCTGGCCTCCGGAGAACTCGTGCGGGTAGCGGTGCCTTGCCTCGGGATCGAGGCCGACCTCGCGCAGCGCATCGACGATCTGGCGCTCGCGCGCGGCGGCGTCACCGCGATCGTGAATCAGCAGCCCCTCGCCGACGATCTGCCCGACCGACATGCGCGGACTGAGACTGCCGAAGGGATCCTGGAAGACAATCTGCATGTCGCTGCGCAGCGGGCGAAGTGCGGCGCTGCGCAGGCCCTGAAGCTCGTGCTGGCGAAAGCGGATGCTGCCGCGGCTGCGCTCCAGACGCAGCAACGCCATGCCCAGCGTGGTCTTACCCGATCCGCTCTCGCCGACGATGCCCAGGGTGCGCCCGGCCCGGACCTCGAGCGAGATGCCGTCGACCGCCTTGACGTGGGCGCGGGTGCGGCGCAGCAGGCCGCCCTTCACGGGGAACCACACCTTCACGTCCTCGGCGCGCAGGATCTCCTCGGCGTCGGCGGGCGCGGCAGCGGGACGACCCTTGGGCTCGGCGGCGAGCAGACGGCGGGTGTAGGGGTGACGCGGGTCGGCGAACAGACCCCGCACCGTGTTTTGCTCGACGATCTCGCCGTCCTGCATCACGCAGACGCGATCAGCGGTCTTGCGCACGATGCCGAGGTCGTGGGTGATCAGCAGCAGCGCCATGTTCAACTCGCGCTGCAACTTCTTCAGCAGCGCCAGGATCTGGGCCTGGATGGTTACATCGAGCGCCGTGGTCGGCTCGTCGGCGATCAGCAACTCGGGCTCATTGGCGAGCGCCATGGCGATCATGACCCGCTGGCGCTGCCCTCCGGAGAGCTGGTGCGGGTAGGCATCGAGGCGCTGCTCGACGTTGCCCAGCCCGACCAGCTCGAGCAGCTCCAGAATCCGGGCGCGCGCGCGTCGCGGACTCAGACCGCGGTGCAGCTGCAGCGTTTCGCCAACCTGTCGCTCTATGCTGTGCAGCGGGTTGAGCGAGGTCATCGGCTCCTGAAAGATCATGCCGATGCGATCGCCGCGGATCTCGCGTAGCTCTGGCTCCGGCGCGCCGAGCAGCTCGCTGCCCCGGAAACGGATGCTGCCGGAGGGGTGGCGTGCCATCGGGTAGGGCAGCAGCTGCAGCACCGAGAGCGCGGTCACCGACTTGCCCGAGCCGCTCTCGCCCACCAGCGCGAGGGTCTCGCCCTGATCGATCGCGAACGTTGCGCCGCGCACGGCGCGCACCTCGCCGCCCGGCGTGTCGAAGGTGACCGCGAGGTCATCGACCTGGAGCAGGCGCGTGTTATCGCTCACAGCCTCACCTTGCGTGGATCGAAGGCATCGCGCACCGCCTCGCCGATGAATATGAGCAGGCTGAGCATCACGGCCAGCACGGCGAAGGCCGTCAGCCCCAGCCACGGCGCCTGCAGGTTGGACTTGCCCTGGTTGAGCAGCTCGCCCAGCGAGGGGGAGCCCGGAGGCAGCCCGAAGCCGAGAAAATCGAGCGCGGTCAGCGTGGTGATCGAGCCGTTCAAGATGAAGGGCAGGAAGGTGAGCGTGGCCACCATCGCGTTCGGCAGCAGGTGGCGGAACATGATGGTGAGGTTGTCCACACCCAGGGCGCGCGCGGCCTTGACGTAGTCGAAGTTGCGCGCGCGCAGGAATTCGGCGCGCACCACGCCGACCAGCGCCATCCACGAGAACAGCAACAGCAGGCCGAGCAGCCACCAGAAATTCGGCTCCACGACGCTCGCCAGGATGATCAGCAGGTAGAGCTGCGGCAGCCCGGACCAGATCTCGATGAAGCGCTGGAAGATCAGATCCGTCCAGCCCCCGAAGTAGCCCTGAACGGCGCCCGCGGCCACGCCGATGATCGAACTGAGCAGCGTCAGCGCCAGACCGAACAGCACCGAGATGCGGAAGCCGTAGATCAGCCGGGCCACCACGTCACGGCCCTGGTCGTCGGTGCCCAGCCAGTTGACCGCCGAGGGCGGCGCGGGCGCCGGGACCCGCAGCTCGAAGTTGATGCTGTCGTAGCTGAACGGGATCAGCGGCCAGACGATCCAGCCCTTGGCGTTGATCAGCTCGCGCACCTCGGGGTCCTTGTACTCGGTCTCGGTCTCCAGGAATCCGCCGAACGCCGTCTCCGGGTAGGCCTTGAAGATCGGCGCGTAGAGGCCGCCGTCGTAGTAGACGAGGATCGGCTTGTCGTTGGCGATGAGTTCGGCGAACAGGGACCCCAGGAACAGGACCAGGAAGATCCACAGCGACCACCAGCCGCGGCGGTTGGCGCGGAAATTGTGCAGCCGGCGGCGATTGATCGGGCTGAGCGTCATCGCACGCTCACACGTCGCGGCTCTCGAAGTCGATTCGCGGGTCGATGACCACGTACATGAGATCGCCAATCAAATTAAGCAGCAACCCGAGCAGGGTGAAGAAATAGAGCGTACCGAACATCACCGGATAGTCGCGGTTGATGGCCGCCTCGAAACCGAGCAGGCCGAGCCCGTCGAGCGAGAAGATGATCTCGGTAAGCAGCGCGCCGGTGAACAGGATGCCGACGAAGGCGCTGGGGAATCCGGCGATCACGATCAGCATGGCGTTGCGGAACACGTGCCCGTAAAGCACCCGGCGCTCGGTGAGTCCCTTGGCGCGCGCGGTCAGCACGTACTGCTTGTTGATCTCCTCGAGAAAGGAGTTCTTGGTCAGCATGGTGAGCCCGGCGAAGCCGCCGATCACCATCGACACGATCGGCAAGGTGATGTGCCAGAAGTAATCGGCGATCCGCGCCGGCCAGCTGAGCAGATCCCAGTCCTCGGACACCAGCCCGCGCAGCGGGAACCAGTCGAAGTAGCGCCCGCCCGAGAAAAGCACGATCAACAGGATCGCGAACAGGAAGCTGGGGATGGCGTTGCCGAGCACCACGGCAACACTGGTGCCGGCGTCGAAGCGCGAGCCGTCGCGCACGGCCTTGGCGATGCCGAGCGGAATCGAGATGAGGTAGACGAGCAGCGTTGTCCACAGGCCGAGCGAGATCGAGACCGGCATCTTGTCGAGCACCAGGTCGATCACCGAGCGGTCGCGAAAGAAGCTCTCGCCGAAGTCGAAGCGCAGGTAATTGCCCATCATCAGCAGGAAGCGCTCGTGGGCTGGCTTATCGAAGCCGAACTGGCGCTCGATCTGGGCGATGAACTCCGGGTCGAGCCCTTGTGCGCCACGGTACTTGGACTGCGATGTCTCGGCAGGCGAGGTGCCCGCCGGGGACTGGGTGCCGGGCACGCCGGTCTCGGAACCCGCTCCGCCGCCCACCCGCGCGGTGGCCTCGACCGAGAGGCCCTGGAGCTGGGCGATGATCTGCTCCACCGGCCCGCCGGGGGCGGCCTGCACGATGATGAAGTTGAGCACCATGATCCCGAACAGCGTCGGGATGATGAGCAGCAGCCGGCGGAGGATGTAGGCGCCCATCGCTTACCTTCGCCGCGCAGCGTTCAGCGGGCCACGGACTTGACCTTGCCCCGCAGGCGTTTCTCTTTCTCGGGCTCGACCCACCAGGCGCCGAACTGCGCCCCACGCTCGGGAGTCACGGCCGGGCGCCCGAACTTGTTCCAGTAGATCAGCCGATCGTAGTCCAGGTGCCAGTGGGGAATGACGTAGAAGCCCCATTGCAGCACTCGATCGAGCGCGCGGGTTCGCGCCACCAGGGCATCGCGGTCGGGAGCGGCAATCAACTTGGCGATGAGTTCGTCGACCACCGGGTCGCGAATGCCGGCGAAGTTGCGGCTGCCGTTCTGCTCGGCGGCCGCCGAGCCCCAGAAGCTCAGCTGCTCGTTGCCCGGCGAGAGCGACTGGCCCCAGGAAAAGACGATCATGTCGAAGTCGTAGGTCTCGAGTCGCTTGATGTACTGCGCGGTGTCCACGGTGCGCACGCTTGCCTTGATGCCGAGGCGCTCGAGGTTCTTGGTGAAGGGCAGGGTGATGCGCTCGAACAGCGGGCTGACCAGCAGGATCTCGAACTCGAAGGGACGCGCCTCGCCGTCGACCAGTCTGCCACCCTCGATGCTCCAGCCCGCCTCCTTGAGCAGCTTCACCGCCTCGGCCAGGTTGGCACGGATGCGCCCGCTGCCGTCGGTGACCGGCGGCTGGTAATCACTGGTGAAGACCTCCGCCGGCACGCGATCGCGGTAAGGCTCGAGGATCGCGAGTTCCGCGGGCCCCGGCAGACCCGTGGCGGCGAGCTCCGAGTTGTCGAAATAGCTGCGGGTGCGGGTGTACTGGCCGTAGAACAGCGTCTGGTTGGAGCGCTCGAAATCGAAGGCGTAGGCCAGCGCCTGGCGCACCCGCCGGTCGGCGAAAAGCGCGCGGCGGGTGTTGTAGACATAACCCTGCATGCCCGCCGGGCGGTTGTGGCGAATCTCCTCCTTGGCCATCAGTCCGGAGGCGACCTCGGGGATCTCGTAGGCGGTGGCCCAGTGCTTTGAGGAGTTCTCGTCGCGGTAGTCGAACTCGCCGGCCTTGAAGGCCTCGATCTGCACCGTGGCGTCCCGGTAGTAGTCGTAGCGGATGCGATCGAAGTTGTCGGTGCCGAGGTTGACCGGCAGCGCGCTGCCCCAGTAGTCGGCGACGCGCCGGTACTCGATGAAGCGTCCCGCCTCCAGCGAGTCGATTCGGTAGGGTCCGCTGCCGAGCGGCGGCTCCAGCGTGGTCTTGGTGAAGTCGCGCGATTCCCAGTAGTGCTTGGGCAGGATCGGCTGCTCGCCCACGATCAGCGGCATCTCGCGGTTCTCGCCGCCGGTGAAGCTGAACTTCACGCGGTGAGTGCCGAGCTTCTCCACGGCGCCGATGCTCTGGTAGTAGAAGCGCAGCTGCGGCGTGCCCTCGCGGCGCACCAGGTCGAAGGTGAATACCACGTCGTCGGCGGTGAGGGGCCTGCCGTCGTGCCAGCGAGCCTCCGGGCGCAGGTTGAAGATGATCCAGGAGCGGTCGGCAGGCACTTCCATGGACTCGGCCAGCAGGCCGTAGCGGGTGAAGGGCTCGTCGGCCGAGGCCGTCGTCAGGCTGTCGTAGATCGCGCCGATGCCGTCGGCGGCCTGGCCCTTGATGATGAACGGGTTGAGGCTGTCGAAGCTGCCGATGGAGGCGAGGCGTACGGTCCCGCCCTTGGGGGCCCCGGGATTGACGTAGTCGAAGTGGCGAAAGCCTGCCGGGTACTTCGCCGCGCCGTGCATCGCCAGGCCGTGCACCGTCGCCGGCGCGTCGGTGGCCGCGCGGGCCGGCGGACCCGCGGAAGCGGCCGGCAACGCCACGGCCAGCAGCAGGGCGATCGAGCGGGCTGGGGTCATGGGCATCCTCTTGTTGTTGTGCCGCGGGCGCGCGGGCGGGTCAGCCGCCAGTCTAGCCAATCGGGTGCTTGGACTCCCAGCCGCGGCCCGGGTTCGCATGGGCGCCCGGCGCTCGCCGCCGGGTCCGGCCGCCGCGGGCGGATGAAGCGCTCCGCGTCAACTCAGCTGCTTGAGCAGGCTGTCGGCGTCGGAGACCTCGAACGCGCCCGGGGCCTCGACGTTGAGCTGGCGCACGACGCCGTCCTCGACCAGCATCGAGAAGCGCTGCATGCGCATGCCCATGTTGCGGGCCGTGAGGTCGAGCTCGAGACCGAGCGCGCGGGTCCAGGTCGCGCTGCCGTCGCCAAGGAAGCGGATCTTGCCGAGCGCCTTTTCCTGCTCGCCCCAGGCCGCCATCACGAAGCCGTCGTTGACCGCGACGCACCAGATCTCATCGACGCCCTTGGCCTTGAACTGCTCCCTGCGCTCCAGGTAGCCGGGTACGTGCTTGGCCGAGCAGGTGGGTGTGAAGGCGCCGGGCAGCCCGAAGATGGCGATGCGCTTGCCTTTGGCCTCGGTGGCCACGTCGACGTCCTGCGGGGGCAGCGGGCAGGCCTCGCCGAAACCCGTGGACTCGGCCAGCTTGCCGTCTGGGAGCCGGTCGCCGATCTGGATGCTCATGGGTGGTGTCCTCCGTTGCTGTCGAAAAAGGAAAGAATAGACCACCCCCGCCGCCAGGTTCGTTGTGGCGCGAGTGATCGCGCCCACGTGCGCGGGCACCCACTCGCCGTGTGGGCCGGCTGCTATAGTTTGCGGGGCGGGTGGCCGGCCTCGGCGCGGCGCGATCCGCACAAGAGCAAACAACGTTTCCCCGGAGGTACGCACCATGATCCAGGCCGTTTCCAGGCAGGCGGCGGGCCTGCTGATTCTGTTTTCGAGCCTTTCCTTCGCAGCCACTCCACAGTTCGGCGAGCTCATCGTCTTTGGCGACAGCCTCTCGGACACCGGCAACATCAAGTCGCTGGTCGATGCGGGCATCGTGAGCCCCGACCCGCACCCCTCGCCACCCTATGCCCCGGGACGCTTCAGCAACGGGCCGGTGGCGGTGGAGGGGCTGGCGGCGGCGCTCGGCCTCGATGCCTCGTCCTCGCTGCACCTGGTCAATCTGTTCGTGGGCTCGAACTTCGCGGTCGGCGGAGCGCGCGCGGCGCGGCCCGGGGGGACCGATCTCGCCGTCCAGGTCCAGGCCTTTCTCGCCAGCCGCGGCGGTCTGGCGCCGTCCGATGCCCTGTACGTGGTCATGATCGGGGGCAACGATATCCGTGCCGCGCGCGGCGGTCTCGACGCAGTACCCGCCAAGAAGGATGCACGCGCCCTGGTCGCGCAGGCCGCCGCGGGTGTCGACCAGGCGATCCGCGCGCTGGTCGTCGCCGGGGCACGCAGCATCCTGGTCGGTAACGCGCCTGACATCGGCAACGTCCCGGAGACGGCGCTGCTCGCGGCCCTGCGCGACGATCCGAAGTTCGCCCGCGAGGCGCGCAAGCTGAGCAAGCGCTACAACCGGGCGATCGACAAGCTCATCCACGGCATCGAGCACGACTTCGGGAACTTCGGCGTGCGGGTCGCCCTGTTCGACGTCTTCGACTTCCTGCGCGAGGTGCGCGCCGACGGCGAGGAGCTGGGCTTCATCAACACCGACGACGCCTGCCTCAACACCCTCACGGGCGAGTTCCATCCCCAGTGCATTCCGGGGGTGACGGACAACCAGTTCGTATTCTTCGACCTGATCCACCCGAGCGCGGCCGTGCACGCGCTGGCCGGCGAGGCGATGCTCGAGGCGCTTGAAGAGCTCGTCGAGGAGCGCGGCGCGCGTGGGCGGGCGGCCGGCTGGCGCTGAGCGCCGGGTTCTCGGCTTGAACCGCGGCGCCGCGCCCGCGGGCTTGGCGGCCACGCGGGGCCTCGGCGCGCGCTTCAGCGTCCTGGCGCTGGCGGCACTGGTCGGCGGCTGCGCCAGCATCAGCGAGGGGGTGACCCGCGCGGTGCTGGAGCCCAAGGCCGCCGAGATCCAGGTCGAGGACCGGCACTGCGAGGTACGTGGACCGGACTTTGTCGGCCTGGCCGCGGCCTTCGAGCCGAGCGGCGGCAGCACCGGCGCCGCCGCGCCCAGCCCGCTGCTCAAGGTCCTGATGGTGCACGGCATCGGGGGACCGCAGCCGGGTTACTCCTCGCGGCTGCAGGCCACGCTCATCGGCGCGCTGGGCCTGGATGTCACCGACCCGCGCAGCAAGCGCATCGAGCTGCGCCACCTCGGATTCGGCGACACGCCGCTCGGCGTGCTGACCGTGAACCGCTACGCCGACCAGGCCCGCAGCCGCGAGCTGCTGTTCTACGAGCTGACGTGGTCGGCGATCACCGCCGGCGAGAAGCGGGCGCTGGCCTACGACCAGTCGGCGCGCCACGCCTCCCAGCGCGCGAGCCTGAACGACAGCATCAAGGAGTTCCTCAACGCCCGGATCTCCGATCCGCTGATCTACCTGGGCTCGGGCCGCGACAAGATCCTCGACGCCGTGGATCAGTCGATGTGCTGGATGGCGGCGGGGGGCTGGTCGGCGCTGCCGGAGCAGGCGGCGCGCGCCTGCGACCCGCTGCGCGCGCCGGGCCCGGAGCCTGCCGCACCAGTGCACTACGCCTTCGTCACCCACAGCCTGGGCAGCCGCATCCTGCTCGATGCGCTGATCCGCGCCTCCGAATCGGGGCGCGACGGCGCCGCCCGCGCGGGCGGCGCGTTCGCGCGCGAGCTCGGGGACCGGCCGCTCAGCCTCTTCATGCTGGCCAATCAGCTCTCGCTGCTGCAGCTCGGGCGCGAGCGCCCGCCGGTGACGCTGTCCACCGCGTTGTTCTGCCCGCGGGATGCACCGCGGCGTGCCGAGCGTCTCGCTGAGCGGCTGAGCATCGTCGCCTTCAGCGATCCGAACGACCTGCTGAGCTACCCGGTGGAGCCGGAGTTCGCCGAGAACTACATCGACTCGCGGCTGTGCCCGGCGATCACCAACGTCACGCTCAACATCGCCCGCCCGCAGGACCTGTTCGGTTTCGGGCAGTTCGCCAATCCGCTCGAGGCGCACACCGGCTACGATCGCGACGGCCGGGTGGCGGGCTTCATCGTCGAGGGAGTGGGCCAGGGGCGGCAGGACCCGGTGCAGCGCCGTCATTGCAACTGGCTGCGCACCGAGCGCTGGTGAGGGCGGGGTCGGGCGGCGCACAAGAAAACGCCCGCGGAGCGCGGGCGTTCGGCCTTGCCACGGGGGCGCTTATTTCTTGCGCTCGTCGCGCACCCGCACCGCCTTGCCCTGGGAGCGCGGCACCTCGCCCGGGCTCTGCAGCTCCACGGTGCAGCTCACGCCGATCAGCGACTTGATGTGGTGGCGAATCTTGTCCGCCACCTTGGGGTAGCCATCGGCCGCGGTGTCGGGCGCGGCCTCCACCTCGACCCGCAGATCGTCCATGGAGCCTTCGCGCCGCACCACCAACTGGTAGTGCGGGGCGATGCCGGCAAAGCCGACCAGCACCGCCTCGATCTGCGAGGGATAGACGTTTACGCCGCGGATGATCAGCATGTCGTCGTTGCGCCCGGTGACCCGCAGGATGCGGGCGTGGGTGCGGCCGCAGGCGCAGGGCTCGTCGGAGAGGCGCGTGATGTCGCGGGTGCGGTAGCGGATCATCGGCAGCGCCTGCTTGGTCAGCGTCGTGATTACCAGCTCGCCGGTCTCGCCGATGGGCAGGGGCTCGCCCGAATCGGGGTCGATGATCTCGAACAGGAAGTGATCTTCCCAGCCGTGCAGGCCCGCGCGCTCCTCGGCGCACTCGGCGGCCACGCCAGGGCCCAGGATCTCAGAGAGGCCGTAGATGTCGACGGCCTGAATGCCGAGGCGCTCGTCGAGCTCGGCGCGCATGGCATCGGACCACGGCTCGGCCCCGAAGACGCCGATCGAGAGCGGCAGCGTGCGCATGTCCACGCCTTCCTGCTCGGCGACCTCGGCGATGTTGAGCGCGTAGGAGGGCGTGGAGCACAGGGCACGGGCGCCGAAGTCCTGCAGCAGCACGATCTGGCGTTCGGTGTTGCCGCCCGACATCGGTACCACGGTGGCGCCGAGCCGCTCGGCGCCGTAGTGCGCGCCCAGCCCCCCGGTGAACAGGCCGTAGCCGTAGGCGTTTTGCACGATGTCGCCGGGGCGCACGCCGGTGGCCGCCAGGGTGCGGGCCATGAGGTCCGCCCACAGCGAGATGTCCTCGCGGGTGTAGCCGACCACGGTGGGCTTGCCGGTCGTGCCCGAGGAGGCGTGCACGCGCACCACCTGCTCGCGCGGCACCGCGAACATCTTGAACGGGTAGGCGTTGCGCAGGTCGTCCTTGACGGTGAACGGGAACCAGCGCAGGTCTTCGAGGTGCTTCAGATCGGCGGGCTTCATGGTTACCGAGTCGAAGGCCACCTGGTAGTGGGGCACGCTCTTGTACGCGTAGGCCAGGACCTTCTGCAGGCGCTCGAGCTGCAGCTTGGCCAGCTGCTCGCGCGGCATGGTCTCGGCCTCGGGCTGGAAGTGGAATCCGTCTCCTCCCACCGAATTCGTGCTCATGACATCCCCCCTCGATTGTAATTGTCCGCCGGTCGCGCAGCCGGGCGTGCGGCCTAGAACCTATCTCAGAATCCGCCACGGTCGCGACCGCGGCGATTTTTGTTCCTGGTGCGGCGCGGTGAGCGCTGTGTAGCCGAGCCTACATGAGCGAGTCGCAACAAAGCCAGGGATGAAAATCGCCCGGTCCTCGAGAGGTTGCGCTCGAAATGCCGGCCGCTGGTGTTGCGCTGCTTGCCCGTACCACAAGTACTGTGCTGCGCAGTGCGCCTTGCTGGCCGGCATTTCGAGCAGCAACGCGGTTCGCGGGGGATTCTGAGATAGGTTCTAGTCTAGCGCCTTTGCCCGATCGGTTCCGAGCCCGCCCGGCACCGCGCCGCGGGCGGTTCGCTACCAACCCGGCTTGATCCCCGGACCGGGCTTGCCGCCGCCGCGCGCCGGGCTGTGCACCAGCGCAAAGCCCTGATTGTAGGCCGCGCGGGCGATGATCACGGCCTTCAGATACCAGCCCCCCGCGGCACCGCACAGGCCGGCGGCCACGGCTAGCTGGGTGGTGTCGCCCGCGCCCAGCAGTGCAGCGGCCGCGGCCACCGCCGGGACGACGGTACCGAGCGCGATCATCACCGGGTCGGCCCGGCGCAGCGCGCGCAGGGCCTCGAGCGGCGCCTCGCCCCGCAGGCCGGCAAGGTAGGCGCGCCAGAACGCGTAGCGCGCGATCGCCATTGCGGTCAGGATCGTCAACGCCGCGGTGCCCGCGCTGGCGAAGGCGGCAGGCGCGAGCAGCGGCGTCAGCGCGACGAACATCGCCGCCCCCTCGGTGAGCCCGGTGACCACGATCAGCGGCACCACCCGCGGGTGGCGCCAGGCCGGTATGCCGCGCGCGGCGCGCAGGATGCGCCCCTGGCAGTACAGGAACACCAGCGCCACGGCCGCCAGCAGCACGGCCAGGACCCGCCACTGCAGCCAGGCGGCCGCCAGGCCGATCAGCATCAGCGGCACCGACACCATCGCCTCGCGCGTCATCCACGAGGTCTGCGGGTGAAAGAACACGTGCAGGGCCCGCAGCGGGCGCCCGATCTCCAGCCACACCAGCACCAGGCCGCCGGCCACGAAGGCCAGGCCGATCAAGGTGGGCAGTGCCGCGGGCGCGCCGAGCAGCAGCGCCAGGCAGGCGAGGAGCAGAAACCCGGTGCCGGTGCCGCCGCCGATGAAGTTGCCGACCGCGCGCCAGTCCCAAATCTTCTGCAGGCTCGGGGCCGCCGGATCGAGGCTCATTGCCCGGGTTCCCCCGCCGGGGGTTTGGCGTTCCACAGGTAGTAGAAGCCCGGATCCGTGCCCAGCTCCTCGTGCATGCGAAACCACTGATTCTCGGCCAGCAGCTTCGAGACCCGGCTGTTCGGGTCCTCGACGTCGCCGAATACCAGGGCATCGGCGATGCAGGCGTTGGCGCAGGCCGGTGTCGCCTCGGGGTCGACGCCGGGCGTGAGCCCGTTGGCCAGGCCGTGATCGATGCGATCGGCGCAGAAGGTGCACTTCTGCGCCACCTTCAGCCGGGCGGGATCCTCGCGCTGGCGCTCGTGGCGCATGCGGCCCTCGGGGTAGGCCTTGGCCTTCTCCATCACCTTGAAGCGGGCCTGGTAGGGGCAGGCCACCATGCAGTAGCCGCAGCCGATGCACAGCTCGTAGTCGATCGTGACCACGCCGTCGGCGCGCTGCCCGGTGGCGGTCGAGGGACAGACGTGCATGCAGGGCGGATCCGCGCAGTGCTGGCAGCCGACCGGGACGAAGGTGCGGGTGACCTTGGGGTACTCGCCGATCTCCAGATCGAGCACCTTGCGCCACTGCACGCCTGGTGCGGTCGCATTGGTGTGCTTGCAGGCCGCCGTGCAGGTCTGGCAGCCCACGCAGCGGTTGAGGTCGGCCACCATCGCCCAGCGCGGCATCAGGCGGGGCCCACCTTGCTGATCGCCACCCGGGTGATGTCGGCGCCCGAGCCGGTCGAGTCGGTGAGATCGAGCAGCATCGGCACCAGGGCGTTCAGGCTGGGGGCGCCGAACTCCTTGGCGTAGGGCGTCGCCCAGTGGTCGAACTGCCCGACCATGAGCACGGTGTCGGGACGAATCCCCTGGCGCGTGATGAGCGGCCCGCGGGTGGCGTTGATCGGCGAGCGTACCTCGACGATGTCGCCGTCCGCCAGGCCGAGGGCGGCTGCGCGCTTGGCGTTGATGACCACCGCCCGGTGCCCGAGCACGTTGTCCGAGACCTCCTTGATCATCTGGATCGCCATGTTCCCGCCCCAGGCGTACTGCATGCTGCGGGCGGTGATCGCCCAGAAGGGGAAGTCCTCGATGTCGATCTGGAAGTTGCGCTCCAGGGCGCGCTCCCACATCCCCGGGTAGTCCTTCCACTCCGGCAGCGGGTCGTACTCCTCGAGCTGCTCGTCCCACCAGGAGATGCCGTGCTCGTGCAGCCGCCGCCCCAGCTCCTTGCCCACCCGCATCAGCCGCTCCTGGTAGGGCATCTCGAAGCGCAGGCCGGCGTCCTCGAGCGCGGCGTACAGGTACCACTTGACGCGCGGGAACTCGGACAGCCGCAGCCCGTGCTCCCGGAACCAGTCCAGCCCCTGCGTCTCGCGCCCGCCGGTGATCTCCGCGCTGGCCGCCTTGCAGCTCGCCTCCCAGATGGTCTCGAGGTCGTGGACGGCATCCTCGCGCAGCGAGAAGTCGAAGCCCTCGCCCTTGAGCGCCACGCCCGCCGCGCCGCGGTTGATCGCCTGGTTGTACTTCTCCAGCACGCCCGAGCGCCGCGCCAGCTCGGTGGCGATCCAGGTGAAATCGCGCGCCTCGCCCTGGGCCTCCACCACGGGCTGGCGCAGGGCAAAGCCCTGGAAGTCCCAGAACTGCTCGATGAACTTGGTGCCGCCCACGCGAATGAGCTGCAGGCCCTCGAGATCGGTGCGGTCCGGGAGCAGGATGTCGGCCATCCAGTTGGTCTCGTCGACCGTGTAGGCGAAGGCCACGGTGAAGGGGAACTTGGCCATGACCGCGGAGATCTGGCGGGTGTCCCAGAACGAGATCGCCGGGTTGGTGCGGTAGACGAACCAGATGTCCGGCGGGGTGGCCTGCGGCCAGTGATCGGGGGCCTCCTGCTGCTGCATCCAGGCTAGGTGCGTCGGCCCCAGGGCCTGGCTCCAGGGCGAGTTGGCCACCAGCGGAATGAGCGTGCGGTTGGCGTTACGCACGTCGGGCTTGGCCAGCCAGCGCTCGCGGTCGGTCGGGTTCATGGGGTAGTCCATGAACCCGTCGGGGTGCGCGCGCACCGAGAGGTTGCGGTCGGTCGCGGGTCGGTTGAGTCGCACCGTGGTGCCCAGGGTGCCGCCGGGGACCTCCAGGGCGCCGACCAGGCAGGCCATCAGGGTGCGTGCCCAGCAGCAGTCGAACCCGCCCCAGCCGTTGTTGACCGTCTTGCCCAGCGCGATGCTCACCGGCCGGTAGGGCAGCTCGCGGCCCTCGATCTCGATGGTCTCGCCGACGTGGGCATGCTCGAGGAACTCCAGGGCCAGGCGGCGTATGACCTTCTGGTGCACGTCGCAGACCCGCGCCGCCCACAGCGGCGTATAGCGCTCCATGTGCTCGCACAGCACCTGGAAGGCGGGCCGGGTCTTGGCCTCGGGGTGTTCCCAGGCGTCGTCGTCGGCGCCAATCTCGATTCCCGAGGCGGCGAACTCGCCTTCCAGGGCGGGGTCGGTGCCGGGGGTGTCAAAGGGCACCGCGCGCTGGGTCTTGAGGTCCCAGAGCTGCGGCTTGCGGCTCTCGGGGTCGCGCAGGAAGAAGCCGTGGGGGCCGACCAGGTAGGGCGAGGTGGTGCGGTGCTTGAGGAAGGGGATGTCGAGGCGCTTGCGCTGCTCGTGCAGCAGCACGTGCAGCAGTCCGAACATGAACGCCGCGTCGGTCTTGGGCCGGATCGGCACCCACTCGGCCGAGCAGGCCCCGGTCACGGAGAGGTGCGGCTCGATCTGCACGCGCTTGCCGCGCCGGGCGCGGAAATCGGCGTGGCGCGCCACCCCCGCTACCCCGCCCGAGGCCTCGACGTTGTAGCCGAAGGAGAGCACGTACTCGCACGCCGGGGTGTCGGGCGCGACCGTGAAGGCGCGGTGCCACATCTCGCCGTAGAGGTGCTCGGAGTGGTAGCACTTGACGCCCTGGCCGCTGCCGAAGCCGAAGTCGATGGGGCCGAGCGAGGCCAGGAACGCGGGCAGTGTGCCCATGTAATAGGTGGGCGTGCCGCCGCCGCCGAAGCTCGCGGCGATGCGCGGGTATCCCGAGCTGTCGTTCGGGCCCTTGGCCTGCACCTCCTTGATGCGCCGGGCGATGGCGTCGAGCGCCTCGTCCCAGCTGATCGGCTCGAAGCGCGGGTCCTGGTCACGCCCCTTGCGCGGGTTCGTGCGCCGCATCGGGGTGAGGATGCGGTTGGGGTTGTAGAGCTTCTGGATGAGCCCGTAGGCCTTGACACATACCTTGCCATTGGAAGGCGTCTGGCGGGCGGCGGCGAAGTTGGGCTCGATCTCGGTCGCCACGCCATCGGTGACCGTGACGGTCAGGAAGTCCGGGCCGGCCACGCACTGGTAACAGTAGGTGGGGATCTTCCGCGCCGGGCCGGCCTTGGGTTTGGTGCTCATGGCGCCGTGGCTCAGCCCGCCTTGCCCGCCTTGGCGCGCAGGCGCTCCGCGGTCTTGGTGACGTCGACCACGAAGCGGTTGTGGAGGCCCTTGCAGATCGGCTCCACGGGATCCTTGCCGGTGATCGTGAAGCTGACCGCACGGCCGTTGACGGCGCTCACCGTAACGGTGATCTCCGCGCTCATGCCGAGCAGGGTCGGCGCCGTATGGTCGAGTTCGATGCGCGTGCCCACCGAGTCCTCGCCGGCATCGAGGTGCTCCAGCAGCAGCTCGCGGCAGGCCATCTCGATGTCGCGGACCAGCTCGGGCGTGGCGTAGACCCGGCCCTCCTCGCCCATGAAATCGATGGTGCGTGGCTTGTCGACGGTGATGCGGGCGGTCTTGGCCAGACCGGCGGCAAGGGACTGCTTCATGTGCACCTCCTGGGCGCGGGAATCCGCTTGTGGGCGCTGGCTGCCCCGGGGGCGGGGCGTTCGCCGGCGGGGTCGACGCGAGGCGCGATTTCCCCTGCTGCGGGCGCCGAATTGACGTTTACGTAAGCGTGAGATTGAGTATGGTACGAGTCCAGCCGAGCGCAGCGCAAGTGGACCCTGATTAACGTTGACGTAAACGTTCGAATGGCTGAGAATCAGCGGCCGACCCCATGCCCTTTGAACG